>CANCGU010000038.1 GCA_947377705.1 Comamonadaceae bacterium | reverse complement strand
CTTGCATTGACCTTGAGCCTTTGAAGCTTTGAGTTCAGCAATCACATCCGCGTATTGGCTGGCGTCGGTGACGATGCCCACATCTTTCCAGTTTTTGGCAGCAGAGCGCACCATGGCGGGGCCGCCGATGTCGATGTTTTCAATGGCGTCGGCCAAGGTGCAGCCGGGCTTGGCCACAGTGGCTTCAAATGGATAGAGGTTGACGATGAGTAAGTCAATCGTGTCGATGTGGTGCGCTTTCAAAGCCGCCATGTGTTCGGGCGTGTCACGACGCGCCAGCAAGCCGCCATGCACTTTGGGGTGCAAGGTTTTCACACGGCCATCGAGCATTTCAGGAAAGCCTGTGACTTCGGCCACTTCGGTCACGGGCAAGCCTTGTTCGGCCAAGAGCTTGGCCGTGCCGCCGGTGGAAATGAGGCCAACGCCCAAGGCGTGCAAGTCACGCGCGAGTTCGACGATGCCGGTTTTGTCAGAGACGGAGATGAGTGCTTTCATGGGGTACTTTTAAAGAGACTTATTTGATGAGTTTGTGATCGAGCAATTTTTTGCGCAAGGTATTGCGGTTCAGCCCCAGCCATTCGGCAGCGCGTGATTGGTTGTGGTCTGCTTGATGCATCACCACTTCGAGCAGCGGCTTTTCCACCACGCGCACCATCATGTCGTGCATGTTGTCGGGTTCTGTACCTTTGAGGTCGCGGAAATAGGTTTCGAGGCTGGCACGCACCACCTCTTCAATGTGTTTTTTACTCATGGAAAGCCAACGGTTCAACAGATAAAACGGGTTCGGGTAAGCGCTCGTGCGCCTGCGCGAGGCAGTCGAAAAAGACAGCCACGGCGCGGTGTTGCGATGCACTGTCTTCTAAGGTGTTCATGTGTTGGCGAAACGCCTCGCCACCAGGCAAGCTGCGGATGTACCAAGCAATGTGCTTGCGGGCGCTGCGCACGCCCGTGCGCTCGCCGTAGAGGGCGTAGTGCTCGCCCAGGTGCGCCAGCAACAAACGGCTCACTTCTTCGACCAAGGGCTGGGCCAAGTGCTCGCCCGTGGCCAAGTAGTGCGCGATCTCACGGAATATCCAAGGGCGGCCTTGGGCGGCGCGGCCAATCATCAGCGCGTCAGCACAGGTGCGCTTTAAAACTTCTTTGGCTTTCTCGGGCGAGTCAATGTCGCCATTGGCCACCACGGGCACGCGCACGGCTTGCTTCACAGCGGTGATGGTGTCGTACTCGGCCAAGCCTTTGTAGCCTTGCTCGCGAGTGCGGCCATGCACGGTGATCATTTGCACGCCAGCAGCTTCTGCGGCGCGGGCCAAGACCACGGCATTTTTGTGGGTGTCGCACCAGCCGGTGCGCATCTTCAAGGTCACGGGCACGTTGTGGGGCTGCGCGGCGTCGACCACGGCTTGCACAATCGACAGGGCCAAGGGTTCGTCTTGCATCAGGGCCGAGCCCGCCCATTTGTTGCACACCTTCTTGGCGGGGCAACCCATGTTGATGTCGATGATTTGCGCACCGCGCTCAATGTTGTACACCGCCGCCTCGGCCATCATGGCCGCATCGGTGCCGGCAATTTGCACGGCGATCGGGCCGCTCTCGCCCGTGTGGTCGGCGCGGCGTGAGGTTTTGAGGCTGGTCCACAAGTCTTTGCGGGACGTCACCATCTCGCTCACCGCATAGCCCGCGCCCAACTGTTTGCACAACATGCGAAACGGCCGGTCGGTCACGCCAGCCATCGGCGCGACAAACAGGTTGTTTGCCAGTGTGTATTGACCGATGTGCATGGGGGAGTAAGTGAGGGGTGCTTAAAAAGGAGGCGCAATTGTACCTGCCCAAAATTTCAGCACTACACTGCGGGCATGGAAATTTGGATGCAATCTGTGTTGGCCACCTTGGCCCTGCCCGAGTTCGGCTTGAGCACCGTGTTTGTGGTGTCGCTGGTATCAGCCACCCTGCTGCCCATGGGCTCTGAGCCCGTGGTGTTTGGCTTGGTCAAACTCAACCCCGAACTGTTTTGGCCAGCTGTTTTGGTAGCCACCGCGGGTAACACGGTGGGCGGCGCCATCAGCTGGTGGATGGGCCATGGCGCGCAACGCGTGAGCCATAAGCTACGCCACAAAGAAAGTTCCGCACAAGACGCCCGCGCCATGCGCTGGCTGCACGCCCTTGGCCCCAAAGCTTGCTTGCTGAGCTGGCTGCCCGGCGTGGGCGACCCCCTGTGTGCCGTCGCCGGATGGCTGCGCCTGCCTTTTTGGCCGTGCGTAGCCTATATGGCGGTGGGCAAGTTTGCGCGGTATGTGGTGATGACGGGTGGGTTGCTGTGGGTGTTTCCGCAGCATTGGGGTTAGGGCAGTAAATATCATCTGCCATCTGGTCAACACCATTTTGTTGACCCCAACAAAATGGCCCAAACGTGAAGTCCAATTAACACAAAACCCAAGGTGGCATATACTTGGGTATCTACCATTTTTAATGGAGGCGCACCATGTCTCAAACCGCCAAACTATTCGTCAATGGCCGCAGCCAAGCGGTGCGGCTACCCGCTGCATACAGGTTTGACACCCACGAAGTCTTCATCCGCAAAGACCCCGTGACAGGCGATGTCATCCTCTCGCGCCGCCCCGATGACTGGGCAGGCTTCTTGGCCGCAACGGAAAACACCCAAGTGCCAGAAGACTTTCTCAGCACGGCCGAACGGATGACCCATGGCCACTCAGACACTCAAGAGCGCGACCCATTTGAATCTGTATCAGCCCCTATCGGACACTGAGCCAGCACATGACACCGCTTTACCTGCTGGACACCAACACCGTCAGCTACCTCATCAAACGCCATCCGCAAGTCACGCAGCACTTGTTGGCCGTGCCCATGCATAGCGTTTGCATATCGGCCATTACGGCTGGTGAGCTGGCGTTTGGGCTTGCCAAACGCCCCGAAGCTGTGGCACTGAAGGCTGTAGTAGATGAGTTTTTGCGACGGGTTGAAGTTCTACCTTGGGACGAAGCTGTGGCTCAGACTTACGGCACATTACGCGCTCAATTACAAAGTCAAGGCACATCGCTGGCAGCGCTAGATATGCAGATTGCTGCACATGCAATTCATATGAATGCAACTTTGATTAGCAGCGATAAAGCGTTTTTGAAAATAGGTTACCTAAAAGCTGAAGACTGGACGACATAAACCCCAGGCTTCAATCCAAAAAATAAATGCAGATGAACAAGCAAGAATTCTCCGCCACAGGCATGTGGATTAGGTTTCGCGCGACCCTGCTAGTTGATTTTCAAAGGTGTTTAGCTAATTGCATAAGCACACTGGCTGCTCCTAGCAAATCAGTTACCAGCAGATGTTTGACACAACCTAAGAATGGCAACGCCTTCCTCTTAAAATACAAAGCTTGCTGCCCTCCATATGTGTAGGCAGCCCTTCTCCCTACTCACGCCCCTTTAGATGTCTACCAACAACACCCCCGCCACGCCAGAAGCCGCTCCCGTAGACGAAAACCAACTCATGGCCGAACGCCGCGAGAAGCTCAAGGTCATGCGCGAGCGTCAAGCCGCGGGCCAAGGCGTTGCCTTCCCCAACGATTTCAAACCCGCGCACCACGCCGCCACCTTGCACGAGCTGCATGGTGACAAGACTGCCGAGGTGCTGACCGAAGAAGGCCAGTTCGCCAAAGTGGCGGGCCGCATGATGCTCAAGCGCGTGATGGGCAAGGCCAGCTTTGCCACGCTGCAAGACAGCACGGGCCGCATCCAAATTTACGTGACGCGTGATGACGTGAGCGAAGACCTCTACGCTGACTTCAAACATTGGGACTTGGGCGACATCGTGGCCTGTGAAGGCAAGCTGTTCAAAACCCGCACGGGCGAGTTGTCGATTCACGCCACCAGCATCCGCATGCTGACCAAGAGCCTGCGCCCCATGCCCGACAAGTTCCACGGTGTGGCTGACCAGGAGATCAAATACCGCCAACGCTATGTGGACTTGATGACGGACGAAACCGCACGCAAGCGCTTTGTGGCGCGCAGCAAAGCGGTCAGCGGCATTCGCGACTTCATGGTGCAACACAACTTCCTTGAAGTTGAAACGCCCATGCTGCACCCCATCCCAGGCGGCGCCAACGCCAAGCCTTTCACCACGCACCACAACGCGCTGGACCAAGAAATGTTCTTGCGCATCGCGCCTGAGCTGTACTTGAAGCGCTTGATCGTGGGTGGTTTTGAGCGCGTGTTTGAAATCAACCGCAACTTCCGTAACGAAGGTATCTCGGTGCGCCACAACCCCGAGTTCACCATGATGGAGTTCTACGCTGCGTATTGGAACTACCAAGACCTGATGCACTTCACCGAAGAGCTGGTGCGCGACGCCGCTATGAAGGCTGCAGGCACATTGCTGCTCACCTACGGCGGCAAAGCGGTTGACCTGAGCCAACCGTTTGAGCGCTTGACCATCCGTGAAGCCATCCTCAAGCACACCGAAGCAGGCGACAACGTGGACAACATCACATGGTTGATCAACGCTTTGCAAAAGCTCGGTTTCAAAGAAGAAAAAGACAAGCTCTCCACACGCAGCTTAGCCAGCTTGCAAGTGATGTACTTTGAAGAGACCGTGGAAGACAAGCTGTGGCAGCCCACCTTCATCTGCGAGCACCCCGTAGAAATTTCGCCCCTGGCCCGCGCCAGCGACAGCAAGCCCGATGTGACCGAGCGCTTTGAGCTCTACATCACAGGCCGCGAGTTCGGCAACGGCTTTAGCGAGTTGAACGATGCCCAGACCCAAGCCGCCCGCTTCCACGCCCAAGTGGCCGCCAAAGACAGCGGCGATGACGAAGCGATGTTCTACGACCACGACTTTGTGCGCGCCCTCGAATACGGCATGCCCCCCACAGGCGGCTGCGGCATTGGCATTGACCGCTTGATGATGTTGCTGACCGACAGCCCCAGCATTCGCGACGTCATTTTGTTCCCAGCTTTGCGCCGCGAAGCTTAAAACACGAAGCGCCAAAACAAAACGCCTCCGCAAGGAGGCATTTTGTTTGGTGCGTGGGTCACCTAGAGAAATTGGCGATATGCCGCTGCACCTAAACCCACAAACGCCAACACCAAACCACCCACCAACAGCCGAAGTGTTTGGCGCAGACCGCTCACCGCAGACACCAGCGCCGCGTTTTGCTCTGCCAATTCAGCCACCGTTTGGGTGAGCTGGCTTTGACGCTGTTGCAACGCATCTATTTGCACATGCGCTGTGAGCAAGCGGTTTTTCAGCTCGCCCAAGCTCGGCACATCGTCGTGGACGTTCGGGGTGGCCATGGGCTGCGGTGCAACGTCTTCGCGCCTGCGATCCATCAGGTCGCGGGCTTTTTGAAGCACGCCGGGTGCGTGCGACATCACATCCCCCCAAGGGATGACTTTGAGTGCGGAGAGCCAAGGAATTGCCATGTTTTATTGCGGCTGAAAACCGCTGCTCTTGATCATCTTGGCCCACACTTGGGTATAGACGCGTTCACGTTGCTCTAGCTGGTGTGAGTTCATATAACCAACGGTGAGTCCCATTTTGGTGAGCTGGTCATGCACATCAGACATGGCCAACACTTTGGACACAGCCACACCCAAGTGATTGATGGTGGCTTGGGGCGTACCAGAAGGCGCGAAGATGCCGTAATAAGGCATGTCTTCTAAGCCGACCAATCCCAATTCGGCAAATGTAGGTACATCGGGCAAAGCCGCTTGACGGCGGGCCCCCAGTACCGCAACGATGTGAACTTTGCCTGCTTTGTGGTTCTCGATGAAGTCAGGCACAGAGCCTACGCCTGCGCCGATTTGGTTGCCAAGCATGTCGGCCATCATGGGCGCGCTGCCTCGGTAGGGGGCAGAGACCAAATCGAGTTTGAATTTGTCACCCACCACCTTCACCAAAAATTCAGGCGTTGACGCAGGGGCTGGAATACCGACCGAACCTTTACCACCCTGAGTTTTGACCCAAGCCACATAGTCGTTGAACGACTTGGCGGGTGTACCACCTGACACGGCATAGGCATTGACAAACGTGGCGAAGCCAGCGACGGGGGCAAAGTCACGCGCGGGGTCATAGCCTGCGTTTTTGACCACCAAGGGCAAGATGGAAATGGTGTGGTCGTGCGAAAGAAACAGCACGGTACCGTCAGCAGGCGCCGCCTTCAACGCTTGCGCGGCAAGTTGGCCGCCTGCACCCGGTTTGTTTTCGACCACCACGGGCACGCCCAATTCGTCTTTGAGCTTCTCGGCCAAGATGCGGGCCACCGCGTCTGTACCGCCGCCGGGCGGGAAACCCACCATCAGTTTGATGGGTTTGGCATTTTGCGCAGCAGCCCAGCCGCAGCTCAAGGCCAAGGCTAAAACGGCAAAGTGACGACGTGAAGGAAACATGGCGGAACTCCTTTTTAAAAACAAATAGATCACACTTGGTCTGGATTATCAGCAGGTGCCACACCATCAGGATTTTGAGCGTGGTCGGGGTCTTGGTCTTCTGGCGGCATGTCTGGGTTTTGACCAAACTCGCCTTCCGGTGAAGTTTTACGCGTTTCGCGCTCGCGCAATTTCTCTTCTTTCTTCTTTTTCTTGGCTAACTCGCGTTGGCGTTTTTCGTAGTTGTAATTGGGGGTTGCCATGTGAGCTTTCGTGAGTGGGTGATGGACGTGCGTGCGAGTTAAGGCAACAAGTCCAGAGCCCGCAAGTATGCGGGGTGAGTCATCAGCGCGTCCCAAGCTAGCGGCGAAGTTTTGGGCAGCAGTGCACGACGGCGTTGTTCGCTGGCGTCACTGGCATGCCATTGGTTTTTAACAAGGCGCTCGGTCAAGCCTTCAATCATCTCATCCACCGCATGGCCATCGCCGATGCTTTGGTTGCATAAGAGCACGAGGTCGCAGCCCGCGTTGAGCGCAGCCACACCGGCTTGGGCAAAACTGACCAAGCGGCCCTCGATGCGACGTGCGCCTTCCATCGACAAATCGTCGCTGAAGATGGCGCCATTGAAATGCAACTGGCCACGCAAGATGTCTTGCAACCAACGTGGCGAAAAGCCTGCAGGCAGTACATCAACCTTGGGATAAATGACGTGTGCAGGCATCACACTGGTGAGTGTGGTGGTGAGCCATTGGTAAGGCAAGGCGCAGTCGCTCAAGATGGCTTTGAGGCTGCGCTTATCGACAGGAATGTCCACATGTGAATCGGCTTTGACAAAACCGTGGCCTGGGAAGTGTTTGCCACAGTTGGCCATGCCCGCCAGCAGCAAGCCGTGCATGACACTCTTGGCCAGCGTGGTGGCCACGCGGGGGTCGCGGTGAAATGAACGGTCACCAATCACACCGCTTTCGCCGTGGTCGAGGTCAAGCACAGGCGTGAAGCTGAAGTCCACACCACATGCACGCAACTCACTGGCCAACACATAGCCACTGGCGGTGGCGGCATCCATAGCGGCCATTGCGCCGCTGCCAGGCTGGTTCTTTTTGTCTTTCATCCACAGCTCGCCAAAGGCGCGCATGGGTGGGATGTGCGTGAAGCCATCGGTGCGAAAGCGCTGTACGCGCCCGCCTTCGTGGTCCACACAAATCAGCAGGTCATCGCGCACGGCCTTGATGTCAGCGCACAGCTGGGTGAGCTGTTGGCGATTGGCCCAGTTGCGACCAAACAAAATCACGCCACCTGTGAGCGGATGCTTTAAGCGTTGGCGATCAGCCGCATTGAGCTGAGTGCCGGCGATGTCAAGAATGAGGGGGGCGTGGTGGGACATAAATCAGTGCTTTGTATTTGCCGTTGGATCGGCCTTGTGTTCCACCACCACATAGCTGGTGGCGTAGTCCGATTCATCGCTCACGCTGACGTGGGCGCTCAGGCCTTTGGCTTCAAACCAGTCTTTGAGCACGCCATGCAACACCAGGGTGGGCTGGCCGCTGGCGAGCTTGGCCACTTCGCACAAACGCCAGGTCATGGGCATGCGCATGCCCAACCCAATGGCTTTGCTGAACGCCTCTTTGGCCGAGAAGCGCGTAGCCACATAGCGCACACCGCGTTCGGGCCAACGTGCGCTGCGGACGCGGTAGGTGTTGAGCTCGTTGTCGCTCAGCACTTTTTTCGCAAAGCGTTCGCCGTGCTTTTCTAAGGACGCACGGATGCGCCGAATGTCACAAATGTCGGTGCCGATGCCGTAAATCATGCAGGCAGGCACGCGTTGTACGCGCGGATGGTGTCGGTGTAGCCCAGCTCTAGTGCGTCGGCAATCAGAGCGTGACCGATGGACACCTCTTGCACGCCAGGCACGGTGGTGAGAAAGGTGTGCAGGTTGTCGCGGTTCAGATCGTGGCCGGCATTGATACCAAGGCCCGCCTTGAGGGCGGCTTCGGCCGTGGCTTTGAATGCGGCCAACACTTCGGTTTGTTTCGGTGTGCCGTAGGCAGAGGCATAAGTCTCGGTGTACAGCTCCACGCGATCAGCACCGACTGCTTTGGCTGCGGCCATGGCTTCAGGAGTAGGGTCCATGAACAAGCTCACACGAACACCTAGCGCTTTGGCTTCGGCGATGAGAGGTTTCAAGCGCTCGGCGTCTTGTGGGAATGTCCAACCGTGGTCGCTGGTGAATTGGCCTTCGCTGTCGGGCACAAAGGTCACTTGATGGGGGCGCACCTCGCGCACAAAGTCCATCAGGTTGTGAAACGGGTTGCCTTCGATGTTGAACTCGCGGTCGGGCCACGCTTTGAGCAAAGCGGCCAAGTCATGCACGTCTTGCGTGCGAATGTGGCGGGCGTCAGGCCTTGGGTGCACGGTGATGCCCGCAGCACCGGCCTCCAAGCACAAGGTGGCCGCGCGCGTGACGCTGGGAATTCCCAAATGGCGCGTGTTGCGCACCAAGGCCACTTTGTTGAGGTTGACCGACAGCGCGGTTTTTGTGTGTTCAGACATTGAGTAAATCAAAGAGATTGCAGATCAATCATCATCTGCCGAGTGCGCAGTGTTTTGACCCCGCAATGGTAGTGCAGCAAGGCCCGTAACTGGCCCTGCAAGGCGTTGCGTTGCTCGGGGGGCATCTCGGCACACAAACGCAGCGTGGCAGTGAATGGCGCTTCGGTGGCTAAGCTGTCGTGCAGTTGCAGCCACACATCGCCCGCAAGGCCTGCGCGGTCTTGCGCGTTATAGGCGCGCAGGCCGCCTTCGGCCACCAGCACATACAAGGCGTCAGGCTGCAAGGCCTCAAGCGTGAGGGTTTGGGCGTTGAGTTCGGACAAGAAGCCAATGTCGCGCAACAGCAGTAGCTCAAAGGCGCGCAGCGCGGGAGCAATCGTGCCCTCATGGTCCGAGGCCAACACTTGCACCACTTGGCGGTACAAGTCAAACAGAGAAGGATGTGGGTCATCACGCGCCAGCAAGCGCAACAACAACTCATTGATGTAGTAGCCCGACAGCAAGGCCTCGCCTGTGGGCATGATGTGGCCCCCCACCCACTCGGCGCCCTTCAGCGTGCGAATTTCGGCATCACCCGAGTAGCTGACATACAGCGGCTGCAAGGGCAAGAGCACAGGACGAAAGTTAGAGGTGGGCTTTTTGGCGCCCTTGGCCACCAAAGCCACCCGACCAAAGTGGCGGGTGAAGGTTTCCAAAATCAGGCTGGATTCACTCCAGTCGTAGCGGTGCACCACGAACGCAGGCTCGTCCTGGATGCGGGGAATGCCCCGCGACATCGTGAACGTGCTGGACTTACTCGTAGCCAAAGCTACGCACCCGCGCTGCGTCGTCGGCCCAACCCGAGCGCACTTTGACCCACAGCTCTAAGAACACTTTGGCGTCGTAGAGTTTTTCGAGTTCGGTACGCGCTTCCATGCCCATGCGCTTCAAGCGCTCGCCTTTGTCACCAATGACCATGGCTTTGTGGCCATCGCGCTCCACCACGATGGTGGCTGCAATACGCACCAAGCGTTTGACGCCTTTGGTTTTGCCTTTTTCTTCTTCGAACTTATCGATGATGACGGTCGAGGTATAGGGCAGCTCATCGCCGGTTAAGCGGAACAATTTTTCGCGCACCATTTCAGCCGCCATGAATTTTTCGCTGCGGTCGGTCAGCTCATCAGCGGCGTACATCCATGCTTGTTCAGGCAAGTATTTCTCGCAAATGCCCAAGAGACGTTGCACGTCTTTGTCGTTCTTGGCCGACATAGGCACGATCTCGGCAAAGGGGTGACGCTCTTGCATAGACTGCAACCACAGCATGATGTCGGCACGGTTTTTCATCGAGTCGAGCTTGTTGGCGATCAGGATGGTGGGAATGCCCTTGGCCAACAGCGACAACACTTTTTCGTCGGCCGATGTGAAGCTGCCAGCCTCCACCACCAACAGCACCAAGTCCACATCGCCCACCGCGCCTTGCACGGCTTTGTTGAGTGATTTGTTCAAGGCATTGCCGTGAATGGTTTGAAAACCGGGCGTGTCCACAAACACAAATTGCGCGGCGCCTTGCGTGTGCATGCCCGTGATGCGATGGCGCGTGGTTTGCGCCTTGCGTGAGGTGATGCTGATTTTTTGACCAACCAAGGCATTGAGCAAGGTGGACTTGCCCACGTTGGGCTTGCCCACGATAGCGATCAAGCCACAGCGTTGCTCAGCTGGCGCCACCACGGCTTGGCTGGCCACGACACGGTTGCCTTTGCTGGCAGCCAGCATGGCATCGATGTCTTGCAAGGTTTGTTCTTTGTTGGGAGGGGTCGCCATTATTTGAGCTCTTTAATCACTTGGAGCATGGCTGCTGCGGCGGCTTGCTCTCCTGCGCGGCGCGAGCCGCCAATGCCACGCTCGCAGCGGGCCAGTTCTGGAACTTCACATTCCACGTCAAAGGTTTGTTTGTGCGCCGCACCCAAGGTGCCCACCACTCGGTAGATGGGCAGTTTGAACTTACGTGCTTGCAGCCATTCTTGCAATTCGGTTTTGGCGTCTTTGCCAACCGCTTGCATGTCAGGGTTGATTTCCACTTTGGCAAAAATGCGTTGCACCAAAGCATCTGCAGTCACATAGCCTGCGTCGAGGTAGACCGCGCCAAGCACAGCTTCTAGGGCATCGGCCAAGATGGACGGGCGCTTTTGGCCGCCTGAGTTCATTTCGCCCTCACCCAAACGCAAAATGCCAGAGAAGCCCAGCTCCACCGCCAAGTGGTGCAGCGTGTCTTGTTTGACCAAGTTGGCGCGCACGCGGGATAGATCGCCTTCGGGCAAGGTACCTAGCTGCTTGTAAAGCATATTGGCCACAGCCAAATTGAGCACCGAGTCGCCCAAGAACTCCAAGCGTTCGTAATGGTCCGAGCTGAAACTGCGGTGCGTCAAGGCCTGCGTGAGTAACGCCGGGTTTTGAAAGGTGTACGCCAAGCGCTCTTGAAGCGTCTCAAGGATTTGTTGTTGAGACAGGCTTGGGCGGGCTGGACGTGCGCGTGAGGTCATTGAAATGCGCCGATGCGCGAGAGGCTGCCAAAGTTCATCCAAACAAAGAAGGCTTTGCCCACAATGTTTTTCTCTGGCACAAAGCCCCAGTAGCGCGAGTCGAGTGAGTTGTCGCGGTTGTCACCCATCATGAAGTAGTGGCCAGCGGGTACTTTGCAGGTCACACCTTCGACGGTGTAGTGGCAGTTTTCTTTGAAGACGAAGTCATCCGCACCCGGCACGAAAGAGGGGCGGTCTTTGTCATTCAACAAGTTGTGCGAGCGCACGCCTGTCATCTCAGCAGGTTTGGTACCCAGAGGCAGCTTTTCTTCAAACTGTGAGATGTAGCGCATGCTGTCTTCTTCAAAAAAATCGGCACGGACTTCTTTGCTGACAGCTTGGCCATTGATGGTGAGCTGCTTGTTCAAGTACGCCACCTCATCACCCGGCACACCGACCACACGCTTGATGTAGTCCAAGCTGGGCTTGGGTGGGTAGCGGAACACCATCACGTCACCACGTTGCACAGGATTGCCGTCGGTCAGCTTGAGATTCAGCACGGGCAAACGCACGCCGTAGTGGTATTTGTTGACCAAAATCAAATCGCCCACCAGCAAGGTGGGAATCATCGAACCGGATGGAATTTTGAAGGGCTCAAACAAAAAGGAGCGCAGCACAAACACCACGGCGATGACGGGGAACAAACCCGCTGTCCAATCCAGCCACCAAGGCTGCATGTACAGACGCTCTTTGGCTTGTGTCACGTTCACGTCGGTTTGGGTGATGCCTTGGGCATGCAACTCCGCCGTGCGTTTGTCGGCTTGGGCTTGCAGCTGTTCAGCCGCTGCTTTGCGCTGCGGCAAGAAATAGAACTGCTCGGCCAACCAGTAAATACCGGTCACCACGGTGGCCATGAACATGAGCAAGGCAAAGTTGCCTTCAATCATGCCCACATACCAAAAACCAGCGTAGCCTACAAAGGCGGCCAGCACGAATGCGGTCAACGTAGCCATTAATCCTCCACTTGCAAAATGGCCAAGAAGGCCTCTTGCGGAACTTCCACCGAGCCAATTTGCTTCATGCGCTTCTTACCTGCTTTTTGCTTCTCCAGCAGCTTGCGTTTGCGGCTGATGTCGCCGCCATAGCATTTTGCCAGCACGTTCTTACGCAAGGCCTTGATGGTTTCGCGCGCAATGATGTTGGCGCCAATGGCGGCTTGAATCGCCACGTCATACATCTGACGGCTGATGATCTCGCGCATCTTGGCCACCACGGCACGGCCACGGTATTGCGACTGTGAGCGGTGCACGATGATGGACAAGGCATCGACCTTCTCGCCGTTGAGCAAGATGTCGACCTTCACCACGTCAGAGGCGCGGTACTCTTTGAACTCATAGTCCATCGAGGCATAGCCGCGTGAGACGGATTTGAGTTTGTCAAAGAAGTCGAGCACGATTTCGCCCAAAGGCATTTCGTACGTGAGCATCACTTGGCGACCGTGGTAGGCCATGTTCATTTGCACGCCACGCTTTTGGTTGGCCAGCGTCATCACGGCGCCTACGTAGTCTTGCGGCATGTACAGGTGCACAGTGACGATGGGTTCTCGAATTTCGTGCAGCTTGCCTTGGTCGGGCATCTTGGATGGGTTTTCAACCATCACCACCTCGTCGCCAGGCATGACCACCTGGTAGACCACGCTGGGCGCGGTGGTGATCAGGTCTTGGTCAAACTCACGCTCTAGGCGCTCTTGCACGATTTCCATGTGCAAAAGTCCGAGGAAGCCGCAACGGAAACCAAAGCCCAGCGCTTGCGACACTTCGGGCTCGTATTGCAACGAGGCATCGTTGAGCTTGAGCTTTTCCAGCGCGTCACGCAGGCCATCGTATTGGTTGGCCTCTGTCGGGTACAAACCCGCGAACACCTGTGGCTGAATTTCTTTAAAGCCGGGCAAGGCTTGTTCAGCAGGGCCTAAGTTATTGGGTAGCTTCTTCTCTAAGGTGATGGTGTCACCCACCTTGGCGGCTTGCAGCTCTTTGATGCCCGCAATGATGTAGCCCACTTGGCCCGCTTCGAGCGACTGACGTGGCTCGTTGGCAGGTGTGAATACCCCGAGGTTGTCGGCGTTGTAGACGGCCTCTGTGGCCATCATCTTGAAACGCTCGCCTTTACCCAAGCGGCCATCGACCAAGCGCACCAACATGACCACACCCACATAGCTGTCAAACCAGCTGTCAATGATCATGGCACGCAAGGGTGCGTCTTTGTTGCCTTGGGGTGGTGGAATTTTGGCCACCACGGCTTCTAAGATTTCATCAATGCCCAAACCAGTTTTGGCTGAGCAAGGAATCGCGTCCGTGGCATCAATGCCAATGACGTCTTCAATTTCTGCTTTGGCGTTCTCTGGATCTGCGTTGGGCAAATCCATTTTGTTGAGCACGGGCACCACTTCCACACCGAGGTCGAGTGCGGTGTAACAGTTGGCAACGGTTTGCGCTTCCACACCTTGCGAGGCATCCACAACCAACAAGGCACCTTCACATGCAGAGAGTGAACGCGACACTTCGTATGAGAAGTCAACGTGACCCGGTGTGTCGATCAAATTCAGGTTGTAAATCTGACCGTCTTTCGCTTTGTATTGCAGTGCAGCGGTCTGCGCTTTGATAGTTATCCCACGCTCTTTCTCGATGTCCATCGAGTCGAGAACTTGCGCAGACATGTCGCGCTCTTCCAGTCCTCCGCAACGCTGAATCAAACGATCTGCCAGCGTAGATTTGCCGTGATCGATGTGGGCAATGATTGAAAAGTTTCTGATGTTGTTCATCAACGGGGGCACTTAAGTGATTGAATTCAAAGGGACATACGCATGAAAAAAGGGCGCGTCATGTGCTGACGCGCCCAGAACCAACAAGCAATGGCAACTGCATAAGTTGGGAGTTCATTGTAGGCAAAAACCCCGAATTGCACAGCGGTCTAAGTACGACCTAGGCATCGTTGCGGGTTCGCAACATGAATTTATCCACAACTTATTAACATTTTGACAAAGGGGTTTTGGAACAACTTGTGGGTGATCTGTGGATCACCTGTGGAGTCTGTTACCTAATCCCGTATCGTGGAGTTTTGAGCTTGCGATATATCGCAAAAACGCATTCAGCCCCCCAATTCTATACAAAAAGGGCTTGAACACTTTATTTAAGTTAGCAAGTACCAACTTAAAAAGTATTTTTGAGGCCCTGGAAATATTTTTCGAATCCCCTGCATTCCCGACCTCAGCCTAGGGATTTACCGTACAGGTCGAATGACGGTGTACTGCGCCCACTCGCCGCGTCGAATCAACAGACTCACGGGTTTGCTGCGGTCCAGCTTGGCGGTCAACGCCTCTAGTGTCTGCACGTTGGGCGTTTCGATGTTGGCCAAAGCCAAAATCACGTCACCTTCTTGGATACCGGCTCGAGCCGCAGGCTCAGCCACGGCATCGACACGCACACCGCCACGCAGTTTGAGTTCTTTTTTCTGCACATCAGTGAGTTCGCTGACCGTCAAACCCAAGACTTTGGCTGTGCTGGCAGTTTGTGGCTTTTCTTCTGCCGTGGCTTTCTTCACGGGCTTATCAGCCTCGAACTCGCCGACACTGATGTGCATGTCCTTCACGCTGCCACGACGCCACACTTGAATGGTGCTGCGCGTGCCGGGCTTGGTGTTGCCCACCATGCGTGGCAGGTCGCTAGATTTTTCGATGGTTTTACCTTCGAACTTCAAAATAATGTCACCAGGCTCCAACCCCGCCTTTTCAGCAGGCGACCCCTGCTCCACACCACGCACCAAAGCCCCTTGCGGTTTGGATAAGCCCAGTGACTCAGCGACTTCTTTGGTCACCTGGTCAATCTGCACCCCCAAGCGACCGCGTTGCACTTTGCCCGTCGTACGCAGCTGTTCGCTCACACGCACAGCCTCGTCGATTGGAATCGCGAACGAGATGCCCATGAAACCACCCGAGCGTGAATAGATTTGACTGTTGATACCCACCACCTCACCGCGCATATTAATGAGCGGCCCACCAGAGTTACCAGGGTTGATCGCCACATCGGTTTGAATGAAAGA
>CANCGU010000037.1 GCA_947377705.1 Comamonadaceae bacterium | reverse complement strand
CGGTTTTCAGTCTCTACCCAGAAACGGCGGTATTGCAGGTTAGGCAAAAAACGGCGTTTTGTTTTGTTGTTAGCGTGGGAAACATTGTTCCCAGACATTGGGCCTTTGCCCGTGACTTCACATACGCGTGCCATGTGGACACTCCATATCAACGGCGGTCGTTCCCACGAGCGCCTCACCTCGCCAAAAAGGGTGGCGGTAACCCATCTTCTTCGCTGAATTCAGCAAAGCCTGAGATTGTAGCGTTTTTTAATGCGCGCCTTGTTCCAAGAAGCGCTGGGCGTCCAATGCAGCCATACAGCCCGTGCCAGCGCTGGTGATGGCTTGACGGTAAATGTTGTCTTGCACATCGCCAGCCGCAAAGACGCCGGGCACGCTGGTCATGGTGGCAAAGCCCTCGGAGCCGCTTTTGGTCAGTAAATAACCGTTTTTCATGGCCAATTGGCCTTCAAAGATGTCGGTATTGGGGTGATGGCCAATGGCAATGAAGCAGCCTTGGGTGGCTAAGTCGCGTGTGCTGCCGTCGGTGGTGCTCTTCAAGCGAACGCCTGTGACGCCTGAGGCGTCGCCCAACACTTCGTCCAAAGTGCTGTTGGTTTCGAGCACGATCTTGCCTACTGCTACTTTTTCCATCAGCTTGTCAATCATGATGGCCTCGGCCTTGAACGTGGTGCGGCGGTGGATGAGGTGAACTTGAGAAGCAATATTAGACAAATACAGGGCTTCTTCCACCGCCGTGTTGCCGCCACCGACCACGCTGACCACTTGGTCGCGGTAGAAGAAACCGTCACAGGTGGCGCAGCCCGACACGCCACGACCCATGAAAGCTTCTTCCGAGGGCAGGCCCAAGTACTTGGCCGATGCGCCTGTGCAAATGATGAGGCTGTCGCAGGTGTAGGTGCCGCTGTCGCCCGTCAAAGTGAAGGGGCGCTTAGAGAAATCAACCTTGTTGATGTGGTCAAACACGATTTGGGTGTTGAAGCGCTCGGCATGCTGCTGAAAACGCTGCATCAGCTCTGGGCCCTGCACGCCGTTCACGTCGGCAGGCCAGTTGTCCACTTCGGTGGTGGTCATCAGTTGGCCGCCTTGGGCCATGCCGGTGATCAACAGCGGCTTCAAATTGGCGCGGGCCGCATACACCGCAGCGGTGTAGCCAGCAGGGCCGGAGCCGAGAATCAAAACTTGGGCGTGTTGTTGGGTAGACATCTGGGGAGCGCAATCAAAGAGACAATAAAGGCAAGATTGTAAGAACCTCTCCTTTTACCCCTGACGGCGTGTGGTTGCCGCTCGGGTAAGCTCTGCCTCTAGACATGACTTACTCGCTCAATACATTAAAGAATGACCCGCGCGCCTCTGCTGCCGACGGGGACAACAAACCCACAGGTTTTCGCCGCTTCGCGCAAGAAATTGCGCTGACGGCAGGCTTTGTGTTCATGACCTTTTGGTTGTTGGCGTTGCTGACCCATTCGTCACTGGACCCTGCCTGGACCACTTCTGGTGCTGGCAGCATGGTGCGCAACTTTGGGGGGCGTTTGGGGGCGTTGTTTGGCGACTTGAGCTTCTTTTTGCTGGGCTACTCCGTGTGGTGGTGTTACGCCGCCGCTTTGGTGACCTGGTTATCCGCCTTGGCGAATCGTTTGCGTGACGAAGAAGAGCCCGCGCCTGAGCATCTGGGCTGGCGTTACACAACCTTTGCGTTTTGGGCTGGCTTAGGTTTGTTGTTGATTTCGAGCACAGGCTTGGAATGGACGCGCATGTACCGCTTTGAAGACCGCTTGCCCGGTCACAGCAGTGGCGGTGTGTTGGGCTACTTGGTGGGGCCATCGAGTTTGAACTGGTTGGGCTTCAATGGCTCAGGTTTGATTTTCATTGTGTTTGGCGTGGTGGGCGCTTCATGGGTGTTCCGCTTTTCGTGGGGGCAAACCGCTGAAAACTTGGGTGCCTGGCTGGACGGTATTTACGAGTCGTGGCGAGAGCGTCGCGAACGCGAAGAAGATGTGGCCTACGGTTTGGTGGCTGCCCGCGAACGCGAAGAGGTGGTGTTTGAAGAGCGCGTGGAAATCAAAGAACACCCCCCTATCGCGGTGCACATTGAGCCTGAAGTGATGGAGGTGCCCAAGAGTGCGCGCGTGGCCAAAGAGCGCCAGAAAACCTTGTTCACCGACGCGGCGACCGATTCACGTTTGCCACAAGTCGATTTGCTGGATGACCCGCTGATTCGCCAAGACACCGTGGCGCCCGAAACGCTGGAAATGACCAGCCGCATGATTGAGAAAAAACTCAAAGACTTTGGCGTCGAAGTGCGTGTGGTGGCGGCATCCCCCGGCCCTGTGATTACCCGCTACGAGATTGAGCCCGCCACAGGCGTGAAAGGCTCGCAAGTGTTGAACCTCGCCAAAGACTTGGCCCGTTCACTCTCGCTGGTATCCATCCGTGTGGTGGAAACCATCCCCGGCAAAAACTACATGGCGCTAGAGCTGCCCAACGCCAAGCGTCAGTCGATTCGCTTGAGCGAAATTTTGGGCTCGGATGTGTACAACGAATCCAAGTCCATGCTCACCATGGGTTTGGGCAAAGACATTGTGGGCAACCCCATCGTTGCTGATCTTGCCAAGATGCCACACGTTTTGGTCGCAGGCACCACCGGCTCGGGTAAGTCGGTGGGTATCAACGCCATGATTCTGTCCTTGCTCTACAAAGCCGAAGCCCGCGATGTACGTTTGCTCATGATTGACCCCAAGATGTTGGAAATGTCGGTCTACGAAGGCATTCCACACTTGCTGGCCCCCGTGGTCACCGACATGCGCCAAGCCGCTCACGGCCTGAACTGGTGCGTGGGCGAAATGGAAAAGCGCTACAAACTCATGAGCAAACTTGGCGTGCGTAACCTCGCGGGTTACAACGCCAAGATTGACGAAGCCGCGTCGCGCGAAGAATTCATTTACAACCCCTTCAGCTTGACGCCCGAGCAACCCGAGCCACTGCAACGCTTGCCCCACATCGTGGTGGTGATTGACGAGTTGGCCGACTTGATGATGGTGGTGGGCAAGAAGATTGAAGAACTCATTGCCCGTTTGGCGCAAAAGGCGCGTGCTGCAGGTATCCATTTGATTTTGGCCACCCAGCGCCCCAGTGTGGACGTCATCACCGGTCTGATCAAAGCCAACATCCCCACGCGTATCGCGTTCTCTGTGGGCTCCAAAATTGACAGCCGAACCATCCTTGACCAAATGGGCGCTGAAGCCTTGTTAGGCATGGGCGACATGCTCTACATGGCCAGTGGTACCGGCTTTCCCGTGCGTGTGCACGGCGCGTTCGTGAGTGACGAAGAAGTACACCGCGTGGTGAACTACTTGAAGAGCCAAGGCGAGCCCGACTACATCGAAGGCGTGCTGGAAGGCGGCACGGTTGATGGCGACGGCAATGCCTCAGGCCCAGATTTGTTTGGCGAAGTGCCTGCCGAAAAAGACCCCATGTATGACCAAGCCGTCGAGGTGGTGCTGAAAAACCGCAAGGCCAGCATCTCGCTGGTGCAGCGCCATTTGAAAATTGGCTACAACCGTGCCGCACGCTTGGTGGAAGACATGGAAAAGGCCGGCATGGTCAGCGCCATGAGCAGCAATGGCCAACGCGAAATTTTGGTGCCCAAACGTGATGAATAAAACCACTGAGCAAAGTTTGAACAAGGTTTCAGCTTTTGTGAATCGCGCCATGCGCGGAGTTGGCGCTGGCTTGGTCATCGCAGCGTTGAGTGCAGGTGTTGCGTCTGCCAGCAGCAGCTTGGATACGCTGGAAACGTTTTTGAAAACCACTAAAAGTGGCCGGTCTGACTTTACGCAAGTCGTCACATCGCCTGCAAAAATAGGCCAAACGACTGTGCGTAGCAAAACATCCACAGGTCAGTTTTCGTTCGTGCGCCCCACGCGTTTTCGTTTCGACTACCTCAAGCCGTTCCCGCAAGTCATCGTGGCCGATGGCCAAACCTTGTGGCTGTATGACGCCGACCTAGAGCAAGTGACAGCCCGCAAACAAGCGCAAGCCTTGAGCAGCACCCCGGCCGCCTTGGTGGCGACTGCTGTCGATTTGAGCGCTTTGCAAAAAGAATTCAGCTTAGAAGCCCAAGCCGATGCGGATGGTTTGCAGTGGGTGCAAGCCACACCAAAGAACCGCGAAAGCACCATCCAATCGGTACGCATGGGCTTGCGTGCGGATGGCGCCCAAGTGAGCTTGGGCAAGCTCGAAATTTTTGACGCCATGGGCCAACGCTCGGTGCTGAGCTTTGAACGCTTTGAAGTGAACCCCGCGAACCTTGGCGCGGCTCAGTTCACCTTTGTGACGCCCAAAGGCGTGAGCGTCATCCGTCCTTGAATCAGACATGACGCAGGCTGTGCCCGTGTTGCAAGGCTTGTCGCCTTTGCTCGACGCCCACACGCGCTTGGTGGTGCTGGGCAGTTTTCCGGGCGTAGCCTCGTTGCGTGCGCAGCAGTATTACGGCCACCCGCAAAACCAGTTTTGGAAAATCATGGCCACGCTGTTGTCGTCCGATGCCGCCATTGTGTTGGCCATGCCCTATGCCGAACGTGCGCAATGGTTACTCAACCAAGGTGTGGGCTTGTGGGATGTGTACGCCGCCTGTGAGCGCGAAGGCAGCCTAGACGCCAACATTCAAAACGCACAGCCCAACGATTTGCAAAGCCTGCGCACACGTTGCCCTGCGCTGGTAGCCATTGCGCACAACGGCGGTGAGAGCTTTAAGCATGCCAAGCTGACCCGCGCTCTGGGCTTGCCCGTGCACCGCCTGCCATCGACCAGCCCAGCGAATGCCAGTTGGTCGTTTCAACGCAAACTCGATGCGTGGCGCGAGGTGTTGCAAGTGGCAGGTTTGCTGCGTTGACGCTAGCCCCTTCGCTACACTCACAACTTTTACAAATCAAAGCCTTTTTAAGCGTGTCTTCCACCCACATTCCCCTTGCCGAGCGCTTGCGTCCACGCACGCTGGGCGAAGTCATTGGTCAGCAGCATTTGCTGGGCGAGGGCATGGCGTTGCGGGTGGCGTTTGAGTCAGGCCAACCGCACAGCTGCATTTTGTGGGGTCCGCCCGGCGTGGGTAAAACCACCATTGCCCGTTTGATGGCCGATGCGTTTGATGCGCAGTTTTTGTCCATCAGCGCCGTGCTGGGTGGCGTGAAAGAAATTCGCGAATCGGTAGAGCAGGCCATTGCCGCCCGCGATTCGCTAGACCCCAAACGCACCATCATGTTTGTGGATGAGGTGCATCGCTTTAACAAAAGCCAGCAAGATGCTTTTTTGCCGCATGTCGAGTCAGGTTTGTTCACCTTCATTGGCGCGACCACCGAGAACCCGTCGTTCGAGGTGAACTCAGCCTTGTTGTCGCGGGCTGCGGTGTATGTGTTGCAGTCGCTCAATGAACAAGACCTCGCCCAAATCATTGCCAAAGCACAAGCCATTGGTGCTGTGCCTGCCTTGGAAGACGCTGCCTTGCAGCGACTCATCGCGTATGCCGATGGCGATGCGCGCCGATTGCTCAACACGCTTGAGACCCTATCGGTGGCAGCCAACCGCGAGAAGCTTGAAGAAATCAATGACGCATGGCTCATGCGTGTGTTGGGCGAGCGCATGCGTCGCTACGACAAAGGCGGCGAACAGTTTTACGACACCATCAGCGCGCTGCACAAATCGGTGCGCGGCTCTGACCCCGATGCGGCTTTGTATTGGTTGGTGCGTATGCTCGATGGGGGTGCCGAGCCCAAATACATGGCGCGCCGTTTGATTCGCATGGCCGCCGAAGACATTGGTTTGGCTGACCCGCGCGCTTTGCGTTTGGCGCTCGATGCCGCCGAGGTCTACGAACGCTTGGGCTCACCCGAAGGCGAGTTGGCCTTGGCCGAGTGCGTGGTGTATTTGGCGGTCGCGCCTAAATCTAACGCGGTTTACAAGGCCTACAACGAAGCCAAAGCCCTCATCAAAAAAGACGGCACACGTCCTGTGCCCATGCACTTGCGCAACGCGCCCACCAAGATGATGAAAGACATGGACTGGGGCAAAGGCTACCGCTATGCGCATGACGAGGAAGACGGTTTTGCTGCCGGTGAAAACTACATGCCCGAAGGTATAGAAACTACGGGCTTTTACCGCCCTGTGGAGCGCGGTTTAGAGATCAAAATCGCCGACAAATTGCGCCACTTGCGCGAGAAAAACAAACAAGCGGGTAAATAACACATGGACGTCTTGCTTCAACAGGTCATCAATGGCTTGGTACTCGGCAGCATGTACGCGCTGGTGGCTTTGGGTTACACCATGGTCTACGGCATCATCAACCTCATCAACTTCGCGCATGGCGAGGTGTTGATGGTGGGTGCGTTGTGCAGCTGGTCGGTCATCGGGCTTTTGCAGCCGCTCATGCCCGACACACCGGGCTGGGTGTTGTTGCTTATCTCTATGGTGTTGGCGTCTATCGCCGCGGCGGCACTGAACTATGCGATTGAAAAAATTGCCTACCGACCGTTGCGCAATGCCCCCAAGCTAGCGCCCCTCATCACTGCCATTGGGATGTCTATCTTGTTGCAAACACTCGCCATGATTGTGTGGAAGCCCAACTACAAACCTTTCCCCGCGCTCTTGCCCACCACGCCGTTTGAAATTGGCGAGGCCGTCATCACGCCCACGCAACTGATGATTTTGGGCCTGACCGCAGTGGCTTTGGCCGTGCTGTCATGGTTGGTCAACCGTACCAAGCTGGGTCGCGCCATGCGTGCCACCGCAGAGAACCCGCGCGTGGCCAGCCTCATGGGTGTGAAACCTGATGTGGTGATTTCGGCCACCTTCATCATCGGCGCGGTGTTGGCCACGATTGCGGGGGTGATGTGGGCCATGAACTACGGCACCGCTCACCATGCCATGGGTTTTCTGCCTGGCCTCAAAGCTTTCACGGCGGCGGTGTTTGGCGGCATTGGTAACTTAGGTGGCGCGGTGGTGGGCGGCTTGCTGTTGGGTCTGATTGAGTCGATTGGCTCAGGCTACTTGGGCGAGCTCACTGGTGGTGTGCTGGGCAGCCACTACACCGACATCTTGGCGTTCATTGTGCTAATCGTCACGCTCACG
This sequence comes from Comamonadaceae bacterium, assembly GCA_947377705.1. The sequence continues at coordinate 8,467 of CANCGU010000037.1, read as the reverse complement.
CTGCGTCCTTCGGGCCTGTTGGGCGAGCGCGTGGCAGATAGGGCTTGACCATGTTGACGCACAAAATTTTCTCTAACCGTTGGCTGATGGCCGCTGTGTTACTGGTGTTGCCCTTGGTGTTGCAAAGCTTTGGCAATGCGTGGGTGCGCATTGCCGATATGTCACTGCTGTACGTGTTGCTGGCGCTGGGCTTGAACATTGTGGTGGGTTACGCCGGCTTGCTCGACTTGGGCTATGTGGCTTTCTTCGCTGTGGGGGCGTATTTGTTTGGCTTGTTGGCCTCGCCCCATTTGACTGAGGTGTTTCCTTGGATTGCCGTGATGTTCCCTGATGGCTTACACCTGAGCTTGTGGCTGGTGCTGCCCATGGCGGCGGGCTTGGCAGGTTTGTTTGGTGTGCTGTTGGGCACACCTACCTTGAAGCTGCGTGGCGATTACTTAGCCATCGTCACCTTGGGTTTTGGCGAAATCATCCGTGTGTTTTTGAACAACCTTGACCACCCCGTCAACATCACCAATGGGCCCAAGGGCTTGGGGCAGATTGATGCAGTGAGCGTGTTCGGTTACCCGCTGTCCAAGCGTTTGGACTTGGGCTTCATCGAGTTGTCCTCGGTCACGCTGTATTACTACTTGTTCCTCACGCTGGTAGTGGTGAGTGTGGTGGTGTGTCATCGCCTTGAATACTCCCGTATTGGGCGCGCTTGGATGGCCATTCGTGAAGACGAAATTGCGGCCAAAGCCATGGGCCTGAACACGCGCAACTTGAAGCTCATGGCCTTTGGCATGGGCGCTACCTTTGGTGGTATCTCAGGCGCGATGTTTGCCGCCTTTCAGGGCTTTGTGTCGCCCGAGTCCTTCAGCCTGATGGAGTCGGTGATGATTGTGGCGATGGTGGTGCTGGGCGGCTTGGGGCATTTGCCTGGCGTTATCTTGGGTGCGGTGTTACTGGCAGCCTTACCCGAAGCGCTTCGTTATGTGGCGGGGCCTTTGCAGGCCATGACTGATGGCCGCTTGGATGCGTCTATCTTGCGCCAGTTGCTGATTGCTTTGGCCATGATCATCATCATGCTGTGGCGACCGCGCGGCCTGTGGCCCACGCCTGAGCATGGCAAAAACCTCAACCCGCAAGGAGGTGCGCGATGAGCACGCCTGAACTGGTGTTGAATGTCTCCGGCATCTCTAAGCGCTTCGGTGGTTTGCAGGCGCTTACCGATGTGGCCATGCAAATTGAACGCGGTCAAGTCTATGGTTTGATCGGCCCCAATGGGGCAGGTAAAACCACCTTCTTCAACGTCATCACGGGGCTGTACACGCCCGACAGTGGCCGTTTTGAGTTGGCTGGCAAACCTTATGAACCGACGGATGTGCACCTGGTGGCACAGGCGGGCATTGCCCGCACGTTTCAAAACATCCGCTTGTTTGCCGAGATGACGGCGTTAGAAAACGTCATGGTGGGTCGCCATGTGCGCACGGGGTCTGGCTTGTTGGGTGCGATTTTCAGAACCGCCCAATTCAAAGCCGAAGAGTTGGCCATTGAGCAGCGTGCTCGCGAACTGCTGGACTATGTGGGCATTGCCAACTTGGCCGATTACAAAGCTCGCACCCTGAGTTATGGCGACCAACGCCGCCTAGAAATCGCCCGCGCCTTGGCCACCGACCCGCAGCTCATTGCACTGGATGAGCCTGCGGCTGGCATGAATGCCACTGAAAAAGTACAACTGCGTGAGTTGATCGACAAAATTCGCCGGGACCACCGTACCGTGCTGTTGATTGAGCACGATGTGAAGTTGGTCATGGGCTTGTGCGACCGCGTGACCGTGCTCGACTACGGCAAAGTGATTGCCCAAGGCACACCCGCTGATGTGCAGCGCGACCCGCAAGTGATTGAAGCCTATCTCGGCACGGGAGGGCATTGAGATGAAACACGACAACGCAGCGGTGCTGCTGAGCGTCAACGAGGTGAAGGTGGCCTATGGCGGCATTCAAGCCGTCAAAGGCGTGAGCTTAGAGGTGCGCGAGGGCGAGTTGGTGTCGCTCATTGGCTCGAACGGCGCAGGCAAAACCACCACCATGAAAGCCATCACCGGGCTGTTACCTCTGGGTGGCGGTCACATTGAGCTAGCAGGCCAAACGATTGCAGGCCTCGGCCCTTGGGGCTTGGTGCAACAAGGCTTGGCCATGGTGCCCGAAGGGCGTGGCGTGTTCACGCGCATGACCATCGTCGAGAACCTACAAATGGGGGCCTACATCCGCGATGACAACGCCGCGATTGCGGATGACATCGAACGCGTGTTCCAAACCTTCCCACGTTTGAAAGAACGCCGCGACCAGTTGGCCGGCACCATGTCGGGCGGCGAGCAGCAAATGCTGGCCATGGGCCGCGCCTTGATGAGTCGCCCCAAAGTGTTGTTGCTCGATGAGCCGTCGATGGGTTTGTCACCCATCATGGTGGACAAAATTTTTGAAGTGATTCAAGAGGTCTCAGCCCAAGGCGTGACGATTTTGTTGGTCGAACAAAACGCCAGCCGTGCTTTGCAAATTGCAGACCGTGGTTATGTGATGGAGTCGGGCCTCATCACCTTGCGTGGCGATGCCCGAGAGATGCTGCACGACCCGAAAGTGCGCGAGGCTTATTTGGGCGAGTAAGCGCTAGGCCGTTCAGTCGCGCAGAAGAGGGCTTAGCCCTCCATGATCCAAATCAACACTTGTTTGGCGACAAAGCCGAGCATGCCAAACGCCAGTACCAAGAACAGCACAAAGGTGCCGAACTTACCCGCCTTGGATTCACGCGCGAGCTGAAAAATAATGAACAGCATGTACAGCATGAAGCCGCCCACGCCAAAGGTCAGCCCGAATTGGGCGAATTGTTCTTCTGTCATAACAGCTCAGTGAACCGAAGGGTCGTAAGTGACCAGGTCCCGATAGGCGTGCCAGCTGGCGTGTCCCAACATGGGAACCACAGCCAGCAAGCCCAAGAACGCAGAGCCAATGCCCAGCGCTGTAAACAAACACAAAATGCCAGCCCAGCACGCCATGGCGAATGGGTTCAAGGCCACCACGCGCCAGCTGGTCAGCACGGCTTGTTGCACAGTGAGCGTGGGGTGGTCCATCAACAAAGGCAGGGTCACCAAGGTCGAGGCAAACATCGGCGCCGCAATGAATGCGCTCATCAGCACCCAAATTTCAAACAAACCAAAGTTGGATTGCAAGACCACCAAGCGAACGAAGTCGGTAGGGGTGTGCACGCTGGCGGGCAGCATCCAGTGAATCAAAGCAGCGGAGCACACCAACCAACCTGCACTGGACAAAGCCAACAGCAAGCCAAATTGGATGAGGCGTTTGTCCCCGCATGTCCAGATGCGAAAAGCATCGGCTAAGGTGGCCTCTTCGTCACGTTCTAAGCGGCGGCTGATGTCGTACAAACCCATGGCCAATAAGGGGGCCACGATCATGCAGGCAGACAGCATGGCGGCAATCCACCAAAACTCATGGCGTGCAAACCAAAACAAGCCGCCTCCAATGACCGCGAGGATCAAGCCATGGGTGACACCCGCGGTGGGGCAGCGCTCCATGTCTTTCCATGCCAGCGCGAGCCAGTGCATGGGCCTGAACATTTCAATGTCAATGGCTTCCAGATCGGGGTGTGGGGTGATGAGGTGCATGGGACTTAGTCTATGCGCGCGCCGCTGGCTTTCACGACGGTTTCGTATTTAGACAGCTCAGAGGCCATGAACTGACCAAAAGCGGCAGGCGTGCTAGGCACGGGTTCGGCCATGAGATTGGCAAATCGTGCTTTGGTTTCGGGGGCATTTAAGGCTTGCACAAAGGCTTGGTTCAAGCGTTGAACCACAGCAACAGGCGTACCTGCCGGGGCCACCAAGCCCCACCATGTGTCGACAGAAAAGTCTTTCAGACTTTCGGCAATCGCCGGAACTTCAGGCAAGGCTGCGCTGCGCGTGGGTGTCGTCACCGCCAGTGCCACGAGTTTGCCCGTTTTGATGTTGGGGGCAGCCGTGGCGAGGTTGTCAAAGTTGAAATCGACATGGCCTGCGAGCAGGGCCAGCTGCGCGGGGTTGCCACCGTTGTAGGGAATGTGAACCGCAAAAATACCCGCACGCGTTTTGAACAGCTCGCCCGCCAAATGGCCTGCGCTGCCGTTGCCGCCTGAGCCGTAGTTGAGCTTGCCGGGGTTGGCGCGCGCATAGCGCAAGAAATCTTGCAGCGATGCAATGTGCAGGCGTTTGGCCGTCTCGGTATTCATCACCAGCACATTGGGCACGCGCAGCATTTGTGTGATGGGTGCAAAGTCTGTGGCCGCGTTGTAGGGCATGCGGCCATAGAGCCATGGGTTGACCGCATGTGTGGCCGTGGCCGCAATGCCAATGACCGAACCATCGGGCATTGCTTTGGCCACCGCATCTGCACCGATGTTCCCGCCTGCACCGGGACGGTTTTCGATGATCACCGTACCCAAGCTGTCTTTCACGCGTTCGGCCAAGACGCGTGCCGTGACATCAATCGGACCCCCTGCGGCGTAAGGCACGATCAAACGAATCGGTTTAGACGGTGTTTGCGCATGTGTCGCGTGAAAGCTGCTGATGCAAACGAAGAGCCCAGCAACAAACCAACGGATGGGGTGTGGGTTAATCAATGCGTGCACCTGATCGTTGGATGATGGGTGCCCATTTGATGGACTCATCATGGATTAACTTGGCAAATTGTTCGGGGGTACCGCCGATGGGGTCTAGGCCTGCAGCTTTCAGACGTTCTTTGACCGCCGCGTCGTGAAGCGCAGCGTTCAGTGCGCTGTTGATGCGATCGACCACGGCACGCGGTGTGCCTGCGGCGACTAAGACGCCATTCCATGCCAACGCCTCAAAGTTTTTCAGTTCAGGCACGCCACTTTCAGCGACCGTGGGTACATCGGGCAGCAGGGGGTAGCGCTGTGCGCTGGTGACGGCCAAGTATTTCAAACGGCCTTGCTTGACCTGTGGCGAAATCACAGTGGGCACAGAGGTGATGAATTGAGTTTCGCCCGACATGGTGGCCATCACCGCAGGTGGGCTGCCGTTGAAGGGAATGTGCACTGCGTAGGTGTGGGTCACCGCCTTGATGTATTCCATCGTCAAGTGCGACGAGCTGCCGTTGCCTACCGAGGCAAAGTTGTATTTGCCGGGAGATGCCTTGAGCAACGCCACAGCTTCGCGCATGGTGTTGGCGGGTAGCTGGGCGCTGGCTGCAATCACGTTGGGCTGCGAGGTGGTGGTCATCACCGGCTGCAAATCTTTCAGCGGCTGATAAGGCAACTTGGGATACAGGTAGGGTGCAAAAGACAAAGGCCCGTTGTAGGACATGACCCAGGTGTAACCATCGGGCGCAGATTTGGCCACCTCGTTGGTACCCAAGGTGCCTCCTGCTTGGGGTTTGTTTTCAATGACGACCGGTTGACCTAAGTTGTCTTTGAGCCGGTCTTGCATGGCGCGTGCAATGACGTCGAGCGAAGAGCCTGCGGGCGCCACAACCACCCAACGAATCGGTTTGCTGGGGTAGCTTTGTGCTGACGCACTGCCCATCATGCCAAGCCCTGTGCCCCAGCTCAGCATGACCGCCAAGAGGCGAAGCCGTTGGCGGTGGTGTGAGCTTGTGATGGTGTGTTGCATCGACATGGCGGGACCTTGTATTTAAGCTTTGTCAGCGGCCGAAGTGAACGAGTCTGCGTAGAACTCATCGGTCGGTAGGCCTGCTTGCGTGTAGGCGGCACGGGCCGAATCCACCACGATGGGCGCACCGCAGGCGTACACCTGGTGGCCGCTTAAATTGGCCGTGTCTTGCAAGACGGCCGCATGCACAAAGCCTGTGCGGCCCGTCCAGTTGTCTTCTGGCAAAGCGTTGGAAATGACGGGCACATAGCTGAGGTTTGGCATGGCTGCTGCTTGGGCCAATACCCAGTCGTGCATGTAGAGGTCAGCAGGGCGTCGACCACCCCAGTAGAGGGTGACGGGGCGTGTGATGCCCTTGTGTTGCATGTGCTCCAGAATTGCTTTGATGGGCGCAAAGCCAGTGCCTGATGCCAAGAACACCAAAGGTTTGTCAGAGTCTTCACGCAAGAAGAAAGTGCCTTGTGGGCCTTCGATGCGTTGAATTTCTTTTTCTTTCATGGCCCCAAACACATGGTCGGTGAACTTGCCGCCGGGCATGTGGCGAATGTGCAGCTCGATCGCAGGCGCACCTTCGACCAAGGTGTGGGGCGCATTGGCCATCGAGTAGCTGCGGCGATCGCCGTCGCGCAACAAAAAGTCGATGTACTGGCCCGCGTGGAACTTCATCACGTCGTTAGCAGGCAGTTGCAGTTTGACAACCATCACGTCATGCGATGCTTTTTGCAGCGAGATGACGCGCACAGGCATTTTCTTGATCGGAAATGCGCCTTCTTCCACCACTTGGCGAGACTCCAGCACCACGTCGCTGTGTGCGGTGGCGCAACAGGTGAGCACAAAGCCGTTGGCCTCTTCATCAGCACTCAATGCTTTTTCTTGGTGGGTGCCGTGGGTGACCTCACCCGACATCTTTTTGCATTTGCACGAACCGCAAGCGCCGTCTTTGCAACCATAAGGCAGGCCAATGCCTTGGCGCAGGCCTGCGGCCAGCAGTGTTTCGTCAGAAGTGGCGGTGAATGCGCGGCCGCTGGGTTGGACCGTGATGTTGAAACTCATCTTTGGGTATCCTTGAACTTTTATAGGGTGTATTTTGCCTTCCAATCAATCCCCCCTCGGCGCCTTGCCTTCTCGCTTCAGACGCGAGCGTTTGCTCATCATCGGTTGTGGCGATGTCGGCCAGCGCGTGGTCCGTGTGCAGCGCCATGTGCGCGTGGTCGCGCTGACCTCTAGCCCCACGCGTATCGAGGCTTTGCGAGCCCAAGGCGTGACGCCGATTGTGGGCAATTTGGATGCGCCTGCCAGTTTGCAGCGCTTAGCGGGCTGGGCCACGCGGGTGCTGCACTTGGCACCCCCGCCGTTGCAGGGCCATACAGACCCTCGCACCTTGGCCTTGACCCGTTTGTTGATGCGTCGCAGCGCGCCGCGCAGCGTGGTGTACGGCTCGACCAGCGGTGTGTATGGTGATTGCGGTGGGGCTTGGGTGGCTGAAAACCGTCTCGTGAGCCCCATCACCCCTAGAGCCCAACGGCGTGTAGATGCTGAAGCCCGCGTGCGCCATTTGGGCCGCTTGCGCTCAAGTGCGATTCGGGTGAGCGTGTTGCGCATTCCCGGCATTTATGCCCCTGACCGAGAAGGTGGCACACCCCGTGAGCGCTTGCTGCGTGGCACGCCCGTGCTGGCCCGCGCAGACGATGTGTTTACCAACCACATCCATGCCGATGATTTGGGACGTGTCTGTCAACTGGCCTTATGGCGTGGCCAACCTCAACGCACCTACAACGTGAACGATGACAGCCAAATGTTGATGGGCGACTACTTTGACATGGCGGCAGGCATCTATGGCTTAGCCCAACCGCCACGCATCAGCCGCGCCCTCGCGCAAACCGAGCTACCTGCCATGCAGCTGAGCTTCATGAGCGAATCGCGTCGCATGGTGAACACGCGCATGAAGCGCGAGCTGCGCTTGCAGCTGCGCTATCCGAAAGTTGAAGACGGGTTGGCTTAACCCACAGGCGTCGCCGCGTGGCGTTTGCCTCATCAATCAAACTTGATGTTGCCCGCCTTGATGGCCTTGGCCCAACTCACTGTGTCGCGCTCTAACAGTTTGGTGGTGTTGTCGGGCGTGAGGTAGCGCACTTCGACGCCTGCTGCGTCAGCGCGTTGCTTGGTTTCGGGTTGTTCCATGCTGCGCTTCACATCCGCCGACAGTTTTTGCACCACCTCTTTGGGTGTGCTACTCGGGACATACAACGCCACCCATGACTCCAATTCAAATCCACCCAAGCCCGCTTCTGCGGCGGTGGGCACTTGTGGCAGTTGGGGGTGGCGCGTTTTACCGGTGACTGCCAAAGCCTTGAGTTTGCCGTTCAGCACATGGCCCATCACCGAAGGGGGGGTGGTGATGAAGACCTGCACCTGACCTGCCAACACGTCTTGAATGGCTTGGCCCGAACCTTTGTAGGGCACATGCGTCATTTCAATGCCGGTTTGTTGCTTGAAAATTTCCGTGCCGATGTGCGACACCGAGCCATTGCCCTGCGACGCATAGTTGAGCTTGCCTGGGTTTTGTTTGGCCCACGCGATGAACTCTTTCAAGTTGTTGGCTGGCACTGAGGGGTGTACCGCAATCACGTTGGTGGCCACAGTAATGAGGCCCACGGGAGTGAGGTCTTTCAACTCCCAAGGTAATTTGTCCATCAAGATGGGGTTGGCGATGTGGTAGCCCGAGTACGAGACCAACACGGTGTAGCCGTCTTTGGCGCTGCGTGCCACGTTGGCGTAGGCCAAGTTGCCGCTGCCACCGGGCTTGTT
>CANCGU010000036.1 GCA_947377705.1 Comamonadaceae bacterium | reverse complement strand
TCGCGCTTGTCGGCTACAACAATGTTAAAAAACGGACGGGCTTTAGAACCGCCGCGTGAAAGTCGGATGACGACCATGATGAATCCTTCGGGTGGAAATTTTTTCAACGTTTGAGACACGCGCTAAGCCACCCGGCCTGCGACACGCTGAAAAGCTCTCCATTATAGCGCTCTACACTCAAGCTATGAAAAACAAAACCATCGCGGCCTGGTTGGCCTTCTTGGGCGGGCCTTTTGGGCTTCACCGCTTTTACCTGTTTGGCCTGTGGGACACCCTGGGCTGGTTGTTACCCATTCCAACGGCCCTGGGCTTTTACGGAGTCGAGCGGGTCCAGCAATACGGCTTAGACGATGTGGCCAGTTGGTGGCTCATCCCCATCGCAGGCTTCACCTTTGCGGCCTGCGCCTTGAACGCTATTGTTTATGGTTTGATGACCCCCGAGGCTTGGAACGCCCGCTTCAACGGCCCCGAAAACAACAACGCACCGGCGGGTCAAACCAATTGGTTGACCATCGGTGCGATTGCATTTGCCTTGTTGATTGGCACCACGGTGCTGATGTCGAGCATCGTGTTCAGCTTTCAACGCTACTTCGAATACCAAATCGAAGCGGCCAAAGAGCTGTCAGAATAATTAAAAAATCTGCAGGCTGATCCAATACGCCACGCCAGCCACAAAGGCGCTGGCGGGAATCGTCAAAATCCAAGCCCACACAATACCGCCGGCCACCCCCCAACGAACCGCACTGGCGCGTTGCGTGGAGCCCACGCCCACGATGGCCCCAGTGATGGTGTGCGTCGTTGAAACGGGGATACCCAGGCCTGTCGCCAAGAACAACGTCATGGCACCGCCTGTTTCCGCGCAAAAGCCACCCACTGGCTTGAGCTTGGTGATCTTTTGACCCATGGTCTTCACAATGCGCCAGCCACCAAACATGGTGCCCAAGCCAATCGCCATGTAGCAACTCACGATGGTCCAGCTGGGTGGTGACTTGTCCTCGGCTGAGGCATAGCCTGTGGCCAGCAGCAACATCCAAATGATGCCAATGGTTTTTTGCGCATCGTTACCGCCGTGGCCCAAGCTGTAAGCGCCCGCAGACACCAGTTGCAAGCGACGGAACCACTTGTCCACGCGTGAAGGACGGAAGCTGCGGAAAATCCAAGCCACCGCTACCATCATCAACGAACCAAGGGTGAAGCCCAACAAAGGCGACACAAAAATAAACGCCACGGTCTTGAAAATGCCAGCAGAAATCAAGGCGCCCGTACCTGCTTTGGCAATCACAGCACCCGAAATACCACCAATCAGCGCATGCGACGAACTACTGGGTATGCCGTAGTACCAAGTGATGACGTTCCAAGTGATCGCCCCCACCAGCGCCCCAAACACCACATGGGTGTCCACGATGCCGGGCTGCACGATCCCTTTGCCCACAGTGGCAGCAACGCTCAAATGGAAAATGAAAATGGCGACGAAGTTAAAGAAGGCAGCAAACAACACGGCCTGACCGGGCTTTAACACTCCCGTTGACACCACAGTCGCAATTGAATTGGCAGCGTCGTGAAAGCCGTTCATGAAATCGAACATCAGGGCCAACACCACCAACAAAGCGACCACCCAAAAGGCGGTTTGTACGGTTTCCATACGGCGCTCGTGCTTAAGAGTTTTCGAGGACGATGCCCTCGATCAAGTTGGCTACGTCTTCACACTTGTCCGTGATGGTTTCCAACAATTGGTAAATGGCTTTGAGTTTGATCACTTCACGCACATCAGGCTCTTCGCGAAACAACTTGCTCATCGCACTGCGCATCACGCGATCGGCATCTGACTCGAGCTTGTCGATTTCTTCACACGTCTTGAGGGCCGCTTCTGCCGTGTTGTGGTCAGAGATTTTTTCCAACATGTACACCGCATCGCGCAGGCGCTCGCAACACTTCAAGCTCAGGTCGGTCAAACGCACGATCTCTTCATTCATGACGCGCACGTCATACAAAGCCATGGTTTCAGCACTGTCTTGAATCAAATCGGCCACATCGTCCATGGTGTTGATGAGCGAGTGAATTTGCTCGCGGTCAATGGGGGTGATGAAGGTTTTGTGAATCGCCACATTGCACTCGTGTGTGATGCGATCAGCGGCACGCTCAGCGTTGTCTACCTCTTGGTTGTATTTGTCACGCAAATTGGCGTCACCGTAATTGGCCACCAAATTTGAAAAAGCATGCGCAGCTTCGACGATGCGATCAGCGTGCTGGTTGAACATGACGAAAAAATTGCCCTCGGTGGGCAGCAACTTTCCAAATAGCATTTGGAGCTCCTGTGGATGACTTATTTATGACGATTAGATGACGGTTTAAAGTGTAATCGCTAGCCAGCCATCGCCCAACACAAGGCGTTCAAGTAAGGCTATGGGCTGATACGTTGAATTGCCTGGCTTTCCGCTGCGGTCAATTGCGCTGAGCTCACCCGCTCAGGCCACACCTCGGCCAAAGGCAATAGAACGAAAGCGCGCTCGTGCCAGCGCGGGTGCGGCAAGGTCAGCTCGGGCGTTGACAAGGCCCGATCACCGTAAAAAATGATGTCCAGGTCTAGCGTACGCGGTGCATTTTTGTAAGGGCGTTCGCGACCACTTTGTTGCTCCAACGCCTGCAAGGCATGCAACAACGCCAGCGGGCTGAGTTGGGTGTATACCAACGCAACGGCATTGATGAAATCAGGACCCTGCGCTTCATAGGGCGCACTGCGGTACAGGGACGAGGCTTTAAAAAGCTGCGTATTGGGCAAACCCGCCACATTCCGCAAGGCTTGCTGAACCGTGGCGACTGCATCGCCCAGATTAGCGCCGAGGGCCACACACACCACGACGGAGGATGCAGGCATGGCGGTGGCCACCTTATTCGGAAGCGGGTGCACTACCCGTGTCGTCACCGGCTTCACCACCGGGCTTGCGACGGCGACGGCGGCGCTTTTTGGCGGGCGATGCCGCCCCTTCTTCACCGTCGGGCTCCACCTCACGGAAACGTGGGTCATCACCTTCAGGCTTGGGTGCACGACGCACCGAATGCACGCGGGGTGCACGTTGGGCTTTTTGTTGTTCCAGTCGCACTTGCTGCAACAGGTCTTCACGCTCGCTATCGCTGGCCACGCTGAACTCTTGCCACCAGTCAGACAAGGCCTCGTCCACCTCACCCACATCGGCACGCAAACGCATGAAGTCAAAGCCAGCACGGAAGCGCGCTTGGTCCACCAAGGTCCAAGGGCCGCTGCCTGTGCGCTTTTCAAACCGCGGCTGCATCATCCAAATTTCGCGCATGTCAGCGGCCAACTTGCCGCGGCCTGACACGTCGCCAATGCGGGAATCGAACACTTCGTCAATCGCGTCTTGCAAGGCAGGGAACGAGGGCTGTTTGGCACTGCGATGCGCCCATGTTTCGCGCACGTCAGACCACAACACGCACGCCAACAGGAAACTAGGTGCCACAGGCTTGCCCTCGCCCACACGGCGATCAGTGTCGTTGAGGGCAGTTGTCACAAACTGCTCGTCAGCGCGCTCAACCACCACATCGAGCAGAGGATAAATACCTTTGGCCAAGCCTTGCAGTTTGAGCTGCTGAATGCTAGCCAGCGCATGACCGGTTTGCAAGAGCTTGAGCATTTCGTCAAACAAGCGACTTTGCGGCACATCGGCCAGCAGCTTCGCAGCACGCTTCAAAGGCGCCGCTGTTTTGGTCTCAAGCTTGAAGCCCAAGGCCGACAACTTGGCCGCAAAGCGCACGGCGCGAATCACGCGCACAGGGTCTTCGCGGTAGCGCAAAGCAGGATCGCCAATCATGCGGATGACTTTTTTCTTCGCGTCGGCAATGCCGCCGTGGTAGTCAATCACATTGCCCGTTTCAGGGTCGTAATACATGGCGTTGATGGTGAAGTCGCGGCGCGCTGCATCTTGGTCTTGCGGGCCCCACACGTTGTCACGCAGCACGCGGCCGCTGGCGTCGACAGCGTGTTTCATGTTGGCCAGCTCTTGCTTGCTGCTGCGTTCGTTGCCCTTGACTTGCTCAGCGTCGGCGTTGTCCAGGTGAGCACGGAAGGTAGACACCTCAATCACTTCATGCTCACGGCCTCGGCCGTACACCACATGCACGATGCGAAAGCGCCGGCCAATGATGAAGGCGCGGCGAAAAGCCGCTTTGACTTGCTCGGGCGTGGCATTCGTGGCCACATCAAAGTCTTTGGGTTTGAGCCCCAACAGCAAGTCACGGACCGCGCCGCCCACGATGTAGGCCTCAAAACCACGGTCTTGCAAGGTGCGTACCACGTTCAAGGCGCGTTCGTCGACCCAGTCGACGTTGATGCCGTGTACCTTGGCAGGCACCACATGGCGTTTGCCTAAGTTGGGCAGGGTGCTGGCAGGGGCTTTGCCCATCAGCTTATTGATGAATTGTTTGATCATTGTTTTGGGAAGAGTTCCAAAATCGGCCAGCCCTTTTCTAGGGCGACGGCGCGCAGTGTGTGGTCGGGGTTGGTCGCCACGGGGTGGTTGACGCGCTCCAACAGGGGCAAATCGTTGCGGGAATCGCTGTAGAACGTGGTGTCTACATCGGCCCAGTCCAAGCCTTCGCGCATGAGCCATTGTTGCAGACGTTGCACTTTGCCTTCGCGCAGGGTCGGCACACCACTGATTTCGTTGGTGAACCAGCCCTTGGCATCGCGCACCAGCTCCACGGCAATCAGGTCGTCCACGCCAAAGGCCTTGGCAATCGGGCGAGTCACAAATTCATTGGTCGCGGTGATGATGATGACGCGCTCACCCGCATCACGGTGCTTTTGCACCAGCGCCAGGGCTTCGGGGCGAATGGCAGGCTGGATCACCTCACGCATGAATTGCGCATGGGCCTCGGCCGCCACGTCGGGGCCACGTTGGCAAAATGCCTCGGACGCAAAGCGCACGTATTCGTGAATGTCCAAAGTGCCTGCTTGGTAATGGGCATAGAACTCGTCGTTTTTTTGAATGAACGTGTCGCGCGCATGCCAGCCTAAACGCACGGTGAACTCCCCCCAAGACTGGTCAGAGTCAATCGGTAGCAAGGTGTGGTCGAGGTCAAATAAGGCAAGTTTCATCACATGGCTTCCAGCATGGCTTTGATCAACGGGATGGTGATGGCGCGTTGTGTTTGCAGGGCGTAGCCATCGAGTTGGTCGAGGAGTTGAATCAGGCTGCTGAGGTCGCGACTGAAGCGGTTCAGCATGAAGTCCATCACTTCATCGCTCAAGAACACACCGCGTTCATCGGCTTGTTGACGCAGCACGGCGCGGCGCTCAGACTCGCTGAGCACCTGCAATTGAAAAATATGACCCCAACCCAAACGGGTGCGCAAATCTTCGCGCAAAGCCAAATCACTGGGCGGTACGCTGCCAGCAGCCAATACCCAGCGTTGCTGGCCATCGCTAGGTGTGGTGGCGTTCACAAACCAATTGAAAGCGGCGTGTTGCTGCACAGCGGTGTAGAGGTGCACGTCGTCCAAGATGACCACACGCCAAGCCTCATTGAAGGCGGTGGGCTCGGCTACCGAAGCATCCATCCACCCCACAGGGCAGCCTTGGTCACGCAAGGCGGCTTGTGCGGCGCGCAACAAATGGGTTTTTCCGCTGCCACTTTCACCCCATACATACGTGGGCACGGGTGAGCGTTTGTCGTTGCCCACCCACAGCTGCAAGTGCTGCAAAGCGGATTGGTTAGGACCTGCGAGAAAGTTGCCAAGGCTTGGACCAGAGGCCAAACCAATGTCGAGCGCAATTTGCTTCATCTGCACTCAAACACCACGGTACAAAGCGCTGGCTTGGTACTGCGCGCGCAAGCGGCGAATGGCCACCAGCAACACCGCACTGGCAGGCAAGGCCACCAGCACACCGACAAAACCAAACAACTGACCAAAGGCCATCAAAGCAAAAATCACATGCAGCGGGTGCAGGCCAATGCGCTCGCCCACCAAGCGGGGCGTCAGCACAAAGCTCTCAATGAGCTGGCCTAAGCCATACACCACAGCCACCATCAGCAGCGCCTCGCTGGGCGAAAACTGCAACACCCCCGCCAGAACAGCCAACGCCAAACCCACGCCATAGCCCACATACGGCACAAACACCGCCAAACCTGTGAACACGCCAATCGGGAAGGCTAACTCCAAGCCAAACGCCCAAAGCGCCACGCTGTAATACACCGCCAACATAGCCATGACCGACAACTGACCGCGCAGGTATTGGCCCAGAACTTCATCGCATTCGTTCACAAAACTGTCGTAGGCGTCGCGCGCAGGCAGAGGAACCAGTGTTTCGACATGGCGCACCACGCGTTGCCAATCGATCAGCAAATAAAACAACACCACCGGAATCAGCACCAAGTTACCCACGACAGCCAGCGCCACGCTGCCGCCAATGCGTAGCGAAATCAGCGCTTGCTTGAAACCTTCGTCAAACGACGTGCTGAAGGTTTGCAGCACAAAGGCTTTGATACTGGCACTGTCCAACATGACCGGAATGCCTTTGGCCTGCAGCCAAGGGGCAATGTCTGTTTGCAAACGTTCAACCAACACAGGCAACTGGTCGCGCATACGCGGCAACTCATTGGCCAAGATGGGGATCAGCAAAGTGAACAAAGCCACCAACAGCAGCAAAAACAGCACTTCAACCAGCACCACCGCCATCAAGCGAGGCAAACGGTCCCCGCTCACACGTTGCAAGCCGCGCACCATGGGGCTCAGCACATAGGCCAACACGGCAGCCACCACAAACGGCATGAGCACAGGCCCCAGCAGCCACAAAACAAGCGCGGCCACAGCCGAGAGGCCCGTCCAAGCGAGGGCGTGTTGTTGCGCGAGGGTGAATTGCATACAGCGGGTGGAGGTGTTGGCTTTAAAATTACAGTTTGATTCTATCGGCGCACAACCCACGCACATCTTGGCAGCGCCCCAGCACCTCTTCACTATGAACAAACCCCTCTCCTACAAAGACGCCGGCGTCGACATCGACGCAGGCGATGCCTTGGTCGAACGCATCAAGCCCTTGGCCAAGAAAACCATGCGTGAGGGCGTGTTGGCCGGCATCGGCGGTTTTGGTGCCCTGTTTGAAGTGCCCAAACGCTATAAAGAACCCGTCTTGGTCAGCGGCACCGACGGCGTGGGCACCAAGCTCAAGCTGGCCTTTGAATGGCAAATGCACGACACCGTGGGCATCGACTTGGTGGCCATGAGCGTGAACGACGTGTTGGTGCAAGGCGCTGAACCCCTGTTTTTCCTTGACTACTTTGCCTGCGGCAAATTGCACATCGACACCGCCGCTGCGGTGGTGGGCGGCATTGCCAAAGGCTGCGAGCTCTCAGGCTGCGCCTTGATTGGCGGCGAAACCGCTGAAATGCCCGGCATGTACCCCGACGGCGAATACGACCTCGCGGGCTTTGCCGTAGGCGCGGTGGAAAAATCCAAAATCTTGACCGGTCAAAACGTCAAGCCGGGTGATGTGGTGTTGGGCCTGGCCTCGGCTGGCGTGCACTCCAACGGTTTTTCGTTGGTGCGCAAGGTCATCGACCGTGCAGGCTCAGAAGCCCCCGCTACCTTGGACGGCAAGCCGTTCAAAGAAGCCATCATGGCACCCACCCGCTTGTACGTGAAGAGCGTGTTGGCGGCTTTGGCCGAAACACCGATCAAGGCGCTGGCCCACATCACCGGTGGCGGCTTGCTGGAAAACATCCCACGCGTGTTGCCCGAAGGCACGGCCGCTCATCTGACCAAAGGCAGCTGGCCGCAAACCGAGCTGTTTGCTTGGTTGCAAAGCACAGCGGGCATCGACGACATCGAGATGAACCGCACCTTCAACAACGGCATTGGCATGGTGGTGGTGATTGACGCTGCCCACGCCTCTGCTTGTGCGGATGTGTTGCGCGCTCACGGCGAGCAAGTTCACACGATTGGCGTGATTGCTGAGCGTGGCGACGGCGCTGCGGTGGTGGTGGTGGCTTAACCTGCCATGACCCAATAAAAAAGCACCCTCGGGTGCTTTTTTATTCATCGTCGTCGTGCACTTGCGGCAGCAGCACCATCAACCTCTGCCTCACCAATAGCAAGCGCTCTGGGTCTTGGTGCGAGGTATACACCTCTTCCAAGTTACGCAACATGCGCGCCACGATTTCGCGCGGTGTGGCGGCGCGTAAATAGTGCTTGAGCAACTCGTCCGACACATGACCATCGCGCAACAAGCCCGACTCGGCATGCAAGGGCACCAAGCGCTCGGACAACTCTTCTTTGCTGAGCGACTCTCCCGAGAACGGATCAATCACCACCTGCCCTTCGTTGGGGAAAGGCAAGCGAACTTTCACCAAGAAGTGCCCCGGAAAGCCCACACCTTGCGCACGTAGCCCCAAACCCAGCGCCAGCTCTAGCCACAACACCGCCAAGCTGATGGGAATGCCACGGCGCGTGCGCAGCATGACATGCAGATAGCTGTTGTCGGGGTCGTAGTAGTTGTTGAGATTGCCGCTGAAACCGTGCTCGTCAAAAAAGAACTTATTGAGCAAACGCAGCTTTTGCAAAGCCCCCGCATCGGCAGGCAAGCGTTGTTTCAGGCGGCTACCAAGTTGGTCAACTTGGTCCAGCACCTGCTGAATGTCTAACTCTGGGTATTCATCTTGCGCCAAACTCGCAGCCGCTTCGAGCAGCGGAAAGTGCTCGTCGCTTTGCACCAGCGAGGCAAAGTATTCCAAAGCTGTGGGTACTTCCAATTTGAAATCCATGGCTCAGCCCCCTCTTGTATTCAGTTATCGACGCAGCAAAACGCGCAGTTTCAAGCCTGTGACGGTAAGTGTGGCGAAATACAGCAACGCACTCACGGCCAACACACCCGCCATCAGCCCCACGCGCAAGAGCGGTGTGGCGCGCAAAGCGGTCCAGTCCCAATACTGGGCCGACCACCACAGCCAAGTGCCCAGCACCGCACAGGCCACCAGCACTTGCAGGACAAAGCGTAACCAGCCTGAGCTCATCACATAGGTGCCGTTCTTGCGCAAGCCCCACAGCAGCCAAGCGGCATTGACCAACGCGCCCAAGCCAATCGATAAGGCCAAGCCGGCATGGGCTAAAAATGGCACCAACGCCACGTTGAACAACTGCGTGATGACCAGCACCGCTACCGCAATGCGCACCGGCGTGCGAATGTCTTGGCTGGCGTAGTAGCCAGGGGCCAGTACCTTGATGGCCACAAGCCCTAGCAAGCCCACGCCGTAGCCCATCAGTGCCAGCGTGGTTTGCTGCACGTCATGGGCGCTGAAAGCACCGTAGTTGTAAAGCACCGCCACCAAGGCTTTCGAAAACACCAACAAAGCCAACGCACATGGCAGCGCCAGCAACAGCACTAGGCGCAAGCCCCAGTCGAGCATGTCTGAGTATTTAGCGGTGTCATTGGCCGCTTTGGCGGCCGAGAGCTGGGGCATCAGCACCACGCCCAAAGCCACGCCCAACAAGGCGGTGGGAAACTCCATCAAACGGTCAGCGTAGCTGAGCCAGCTCACGCTGCCCGGGGTGAGCTGCGAGGCAATTTGGGTGTTAATGAGCAGCGAAATCTGCGCCACGCTCACACCCAACAAGGCCGGTGCCATGAGCTGCAAAATGCGCTTAGGGCCTTCGGCCCCCCATGCCTCGCGCACAGCGCGCCAGCTCAGACCCACGCGAGGCAACATAGCCAAACGGCGCAAAGCCAACAGCTGCACGCTGAGTTGAGCCACACCACCCAGCATCACACCCACAGCCAAGGCATAAATCGGTGGCACGCCCAAGCTACCGAACCAAGGGCCACCCCACCAGGCGGCGGCAATCATGGACACGTTCAACAACACGGGCGTGGCTGCAGGCACGGCAAACCGCTTCCACGTATTGAGCACGCCTGCGGCCAAGGCCACCAGCGACATGAAGGCGATGTAGGGAAACATAAAGCGCGTCATCACCACCGCCACCTCAAAGCCTTGGGGCGACTGTTGCAAGCCACTGGCCATGGCCCACACCAACAGCGGGGCGCCCGCAACGCCCAGCACACTGGTGAAGAGCAAAGCCCAAATCAGCAAGGTGGCCACTTGGTTGATCAGCACATGGGTGGCTTCGTCGCCCTGCTGCTGGCGACTGGCCGCCAGCACAGGCACAAAAGCTTGGCTGAACGCACCTTCGGCAAACAAGCGGCGGAACAAATTGGGAATGCGAAACGCCACATTGAAGGCGTCAGTCAGGGCGCTGGCCCCGAAAGTCGAGGCAATCAGCAGTTCGCGCATCAGGCCAGTGATGCGGGAAACCAGGGTCAAGCCCGAGACGATGGAGGCAGATTTGAACAATGACACGTTTGGAGTGTAGCGATTTGCTACAATCGTCGGCTTTGCTGACATCATCCTCAGACACATAAGGAAACTATCATGGCTTCAGCCAAACCCAAGAAAAAGAACCCGCGCCTGGCATCAGGCCGTAAACGCGTCCGTCAGGACATCAAAATCAACGCTGCCAACACCTCGTTGCGCTCGAAGTACCGCACTGCGGTGAAGAACGTCGAGAAAGCTGTTTTGGCTGGCGACAAAACCAAAGCTACCGAACTGTTTGCCAAGATGCAAGCCGTTGTGGACACGATTGCTGACAAAGGCATCTTCCACAAAAACAAAGCAGCTCGCGATAAGAGCCGCTTGTCCACCAAGGTGAAAGCCTTGGCACTCGCCGCCTAATTTATTAGGCAACCAGCCCGGGCTGAATGTTCAGCCCGCCGTTTGTAACGGGTGCGCTGTCAGCAAAGAAAAAGCAAAAACCCGCTCTTGAGCGGGTTTTTTGTTGGCGCTTAACGTTTAACTTAAGCCGCAGGTGGGTGCTCAGGCAGCAAGCAGGCTTCTACCACTTGCAAGTTGTTGTCACGCGCAAAATTCATCACGAAATTCCAGGCCATGGGCTCTTCGTCGCGCAAATCGGTGTGAACGATGACGCATTTATTGCCATCTAAGGTGTTGGGCACGCACCAAGGGGAATAGCTCAAATGGCTGCCAGGGGTGGCCCCGCCCGGACGAAATTGGCTCATCACGCCCGCCAAACGCTCGGCCCAGTCGCTGGGGCGAAACGTGCGTCCTTCTAGGGTCAAACCCAGAATAAAAACTTCTTTGGCGGAGTGTGAAACCATCGGGTAGATGCTAGAAACGGTTGCGTGGCGAAGGGGGATCTCCCTCAGTCGCTCGGTTGCAAGTATTCTATCTTATATAAGACTTGTGGCATTTTTGTGAACCTGGGTTCGCCACTGATTTGTCACATCACTGCCTCTAAAATCTCGTTTCAACGGCTCAACCTTCGTTGGGTCGTTTTCTTTTTGGAGTACCTACATGTCATCCGCTAAACGCACTGTGCCTACTGAACCTCATGTCATGCCGACTTTTGGGCGCCTGCCCATCGCCATTGCACGCGGTCAGGGATGCCGTGTGTGGGACACAGAAGGTCGCGCTTATTTGGATGCCTTGGCTGGCATTGCCGTCAACACCTTGGGTCACAACCACACCGAGTTTGTGGCCGCCTTGCAGCAACAAATGACCGAAGTCATTCACTGCTGTAACTACTACTACACACCCAATGCCGAAAAGCTGGCCGCCAAGCTGGTCGAGTTCTCGGGCATGACCAATGTGTTCTATTGCAACAGCGGCTTGGAAGCCAACGAAGCCGCCATCAAACTGGCACGCAAATACGGCCACGACAAAGGCATCAGCAACCCACAAATCGTGGTGTACGAAAAAGCCTTCCACGGTCGTAGCATTGCCACGCTCAGCGCCACGGGCAACCCAAAAATTCAAAAAGGCTTTGAGCCTTTGCTCGAAGGCTTCATCCGCGTGCCCGTCAACAACATCGACGCACTGAAACAAGCCACCGAAGGCAACCCCAATGTGGTGGCCGTGTTCTTGGAAACCATCCAAGGCGAAGGTGGCGTCAACCCCATGCACATGGACTACCTGCGTGACGTGCGCGCGCTGTGCAACCAACGCGATTGGCTGATGATGGTCGACGAGGTGCAAAGCGGCATGGGCCGCACCGGCAAATGGTTTGCTCACCAATGGGCAGGTGTGGTGCCCGACGTGATGCCCTTAGCCAAAGGCCTGGCCTCAGGCGTGCCCATTGGCGCAGTCGTCGCAGGCCCCAAGGCAGCTGGCGTGTTGACTGCTGGCACACATGGCTCCACCTTTGGTGGCAACCCGCTGGCCGTGCGTGCGGGCTTGGAAACCATCCGCATCATGGAAAAAGACGACCTGATGGGCAATGCAGCCCGCATGGGTCAATACCTCGCCGACGCGTTCAAGCGCGAGTTTGCCAATGCGCCTGGTGTGAAAGACATTCGCGGCCAAGGCTTGATGATTGGCATTGAGCTCGACCGCGCTTGCGGCGCCATCATGCAACGCGCCTTGGATGCTGGCCTGATGCTCAGCGTTACCGCCGACACCGTGGTGCGTCTGTTGCCACCACTCATCATCACCCAAGCCGAGTGCGATGAGCTGATTTCGATTTTGGTGCCACTGATCAAAACCTTCTTGGCAGAAAAAGCATGACGATCAAACATTACTTGCAGTTCACGGACCTATCGGCAGACGACTACGCCTACCTGTTCCAACGTGCGGCGCTGATCAAAAAGAAATTCAAAGCCTACGAAAAGCACCACACGTTGGCAGACCGCACGCTGGCCATGATTTTTGAAAAAGCTTCCACACGCACCCGCGTGAGTTTTGAAGCAGGCATGTACCAGCTGGGTGGCTCTGTGGTGCACCTCACCACCGGCGACAGCCAATTGGGCCGTGCCGAGCCCATCGAAGACAGTGCCAAAGTCATCAGTCGCATGACCGACCTGGTGATGATTCGCACTTACGGCCAGGACAAGATCAACAGCTTTGCCGCCAGCTCGCGCGTGCCAGTGATCAACGGTTTGACCAACGAGTTTCACCCCTGCCAAATCATGGCGGACTTGTTCACCTTCATCGAGCACCGAGGCTTGACCGTGCACCCACTCGAATGCCTCAAAGGCAAAGTGGTGGCTTGGGTGGGTGACGGCAACAACATGGCCAACACATGGCTGCAAGCGGCTGACATGTTGGGCTTTACCGTTCACGTCAGCACGCCCAGCGGCTACGAGGTGAACCCTGCCATTGCAGGCCTCAGCAACTCCAACTGCTACAAGGTGTTCGACAACCCCATGCAAGCCTGCGAAGGCGCAGACCTTGTCACCACCGACGTGTGGACCAGCATGGGCTACGAGGCTGAAAACGAAGCACGCAAAAAAGCATTTGCCGATTGGTGCGTGGACAGCGACATGATGGCGGTGGCCAAACCCAACGCCCTCTTCATGCACTGCCTGCCTGCGCACCGTGGCGAAGAAGTGTCAGCCGAGGTGATTGACGGCCCCCAAAGCGTGGTGTGGGACGAAGCCGAAAACCGCATGCATGTGCAAAAAGCACTCATGGAGTACCTGCTCATCGGGCGTCAGTGATGTCCGGCTGCACCAGCTGCGGCGCCTGCTGCGCCAGTTTTCGGGTGGATTTCAGCGTGGAAGAAATGGACACGCACGGTGGTTTTGTGCCCACGGGCTTGGGCCAAGAGCTCACTGCCACGATGTGCCGCATGCGGGGCACCGACTACGCACCCCCACGCTGCGCAGCCCTCAGCGGCAAAGTGGGCGAGAAAGCCACCTGTGGCATCTACGAATGGCGCCCCTCCCCTTGCCGAGAGTTTGAAGAAGGCAGTGATGCGTGCCAGCGTGCACGGATGCGCCATGGGTTAGCACGACTCAACTGACATGAAAAATCCCCGCGTTGTTGCCAACGCGGGGATTTGAATTTT
This sequence comes from Comamonadaceae bacterium, assembly GCA_947377705.1. Next base: position 2,010 of record CANCGU010000036.1, on the reverse strand, counting down.
TAAACACTCAGCTGGCGACGCCAGCTAGATGATTAGAACTTGTATGACACGCCGAAGCTAGCAACAGTAGAACCTGTTTTCATGCTTGCAGAACCCGCATCTTTGGAGTTATAGGCAATGCGGCCAGCTTCGATGTTCGCAAACCAGTTGCCAGAGATGTGTGTGCGAATGCCAACGCCATAGCCAATACCGTGACCAGTTTCTTCAGTATCGCCACCTTTGTCCAAACCGTACTTGGCACTCTCCAGAGACAATTTGGCGTAAGCGAGCGTTTTGTCATTCAGCAAAATGCCAGGTGCAACGAACACGGAGTAGTGACCCTTTTCTTCCAGAGCTACGGAGTTACCACCCCCAGAAGCCTTGGCGATTTGTGTGTTGTTTAAATCAAACTTAGCGCCAACCAAAGCAACCGATGTATTGCTGAGAGCAAATCCGTAGTCACCAGATACTGTGCCAATGATGTTCTGAGAACCCAAACCTGAGAAGTCAATACCACCACCGCTCACTTCGAGGGTCGTAGATCTGAAGTCAATCCCAGCACCAACAGATGGGCCAGTGAAGTTAGAAACTTGCGCAAATGCAGAGCTAGCGCAAACGACCGAAATAACACCCAAAGCGACGATTTTTTTCATTTGAAAATTCCTTATAAAGAGCAAAAATTTGCTGAGGAATTTTAAATTTATATAAATATTTTGTTTTACTTTTTATTAAAAAGTTAGTATTTTGAAAATACTATTTGAACCGTATAACCAAGGTAAATCCATTAAGGACGCGCCCATCAACCGCAAGCCCATGTCTCGCCCTAGGCGCATAGGCCCAGTGGCATGAAAAATTTGGCCATTGCGCACCGCCCTCGCCTGCACCCGCGCATTGCGTGACCAGCGGACTTGCGCGAATTGCTGCAAACGCTGAGGCACATCTTCTGCCGTGGCACCCAACAACTGCAAAGCCAGCTCATACGCATCCTCAATGGCCATGCCCGACCCCTGTGCCAAGTAGGGCAACATGGGATGCGCGGCATCGCCCACCAAAGCCACACGGTCCTGCACATGCTCGTGTACGCCCTGCATCGCGGGTCGGCCACACAAGGGCCATAAACGCCAGTCGCTGCAGGCTGACATCAAATCGGTCAACGGGGCACAAGCGCCTCGCAACGCATGGTGCAACTCGGCCAAGGTTTGTGTCTCAGACTTCTTCGCATTCCAAGTTTGCAAAGCCAGCAGGTTGTTTGCATCGTCATCCAAAAGACGACCTTCGGCCAAGCACACCACATTCAGGTACTCGCCACCGCGCACGGGGTAGCTCACCACATGGGCTTGTGAGCCCATCCACACCGACACATCTTGGCTGCGCAAATGCATGGGCAAGTCAGCTTGTGCCACCAATGCGCGATAAGCGATGTGGCCCGTAAAAGCAGGTAAGCCATCGCCCAACAACTTTTGACGCAATGGGCTCCACACGCCATCTGCAGCCAAACTTGCAGGCGCCTTGTGTTGCTGCAACTGGCCGTGCTGCATCACGTCAAACGTGACGGTATCGGAGGTTTGATAGACACGGTGCACCACCGCATCGCTGTGCACTTGCACGCCTTCGCCTGCCGCTGCTAGCAAAAGCAAGCCATGCAAATCAGCCCGATGGAGGGTGACATAAGGTGCGCCGTAGTTAGCCGCAACATCCGTCAATGGCAAAGTGGCCAGCACCTCACCTGTCGTCAGACTGCGGGCATGTAAGCCTGCAGGAAAAGCCGCCACTTGCTTGAGTGCGTCACCCAAACCCCAGGCTTGCAATATGCGTGTCACATTCGGTCCTAGCTGCACGCCAGCCCCAACCTCTGAGAACTCAGCCGCTTGCTCAAACACCTTGGTTTGCCAGCCTGCGCGCGCCACGGCAAACCCAGCAGCCATGCCCGCAATACCACCGCCCGCAATCAACATATTTCGATTCATGTACGTGATTGTGCTATGTCTGTAAGCCTCTAAAAGCACGCAGTCCCGCCTATGATTTGCGGTA
>CANCGU010000035.1 GCA_947377705.1 Comamonadaceae bacterium | reverse complement strand
ATGAAGCAAGCCCAAGCCATGCAAGAAAACCTCAAAAAAGCACAAGAAGAGCTGGCCTTCGTCGAAGTCACAGGCGAATCTGGCGCTGGTTTGGTCAAGGTCTTGATGACCTGCAAGCATGAGGTCAAACGCATCACCATCGACCCCAGCCTCTTGGCGGATGACAAAGACATGCTTGAAGACTTGGTCGCGGCCGCGTTCAACGACGCCGTGCGCAAAGCCGCCGAAACCAGCGAAGCCAAGATGAGCAAGCTCACCGCAGGCTTGCCGCCTGGCCTGAAGCTGCCGTTCTAAATGAGCGACACCTCTGTGCTCGAAGGCCTGATTCAGGCCTTGCGCCGTTTGCCTGGCGTGGGGGTGAAATCGGCTTCGCGCATGGCGTACCACTTGTTGCAACATGATCGCGAGGGCGCTGAGGTGATTTCTCAGGCTCTGCACCAAGCTGCAGCGCAAGTGCAGCATTGCGAGCGTTGCCACACCTTCACCACACAAACCGTGTGTGATACCTGTTTGGACGATGGCCGCGACACCACCCGCTTGTGTGTGGTGGAAACCCCCGCCGACCAATCTGCCGTGGAGCGCACTGCTGCTTACAAAGGCCTGTACTTTGTATTGATGGGCCGCATCAGTCCCTTAGATGGTTTTGGTCCCAAAGACATTGGTTTGCAAAAACTGATGGAGCGCGCCAGCGATGGCGTGGTGAAAGAAGTCATCTTGGCCACCAACTTCACCGCCGAAGGTGAGGCCACAGCCCATGTGCTGGGTGAGGCTTTGAAGAAGCGCGGCGTACAAGTGACGCGCCTAGCCCGTGGTGTGCCTGTGGGCAGCGAGCTGGAGTATGTGGATTTGGGCACCATTGCCCACGCCTTGGTGGACCGGCGCGACGCGTAACGAAGGGCAGGCGCAACGCCTCGCGTTTGGTGTTGCTTACTTCTTGGCGACCTTGGTGTCGCCTTTTTTATCGCCCTTGGCCGTGGCTTGCTTTTTGCCGGAGCCTTTGCTCTCTTTCGCAGATGCCAGCTTCGTACCCTTGGCATGCTTGCCAGCTTTGCCTGCGGCTTTGCGTTTGGCCACGGCTTCGGGCGACAAGTCGAGTTTGCCGTTGTCGGCCACTTGAGCGGTCACATCCCCCATGATGTTGGCGCTGCGCGGTACCAACAGTGCCGAACCTGCTTTGATGAGCATGCGCGGCGGAATGTTGTTGATGGCGCGAAAGTCTGCCTCGCTCATATTCACACGTTTGGCCGCATCTGCCACTTTCATGGTGGATGGGGCAATCCAAGCGGTCCATGTGGCCATGCGGCCCAAAGTTGATGCCTCGTAATTGCGTTGAAATACTTCGGCGTTGTCCCATGGCAGCAAGATGTTGGGTGAGCCCGCCGCCAGCAACACAGGACGGTGTGCCGAGGGGTTGAGGGCCTTGAAGTCTTGTTCAGAAATGTCAGCCAGCTTGGCGGCCACAGTCACGTCCATGTCACGCGGCAAGGGCACACTTTGAAAATAAGGGTGGTTGGGAATGCTGGGCAGCACCACGCTGTATTGAGGTGGATTGCCCACGATATTTTTCATCGCCTGAAGCTTGGGCACGTACATCCGCGTTTCCATGGGCATGTTCAGGTCGGTGTAGCCCGTGGGCAAGCCCGCGCGCTTGTTGCGTGCAATGGCTTTGCCCACATTCCCTTCGCCCCAGTTGTAGGCAGCCAGCGCCAAGTGCCAATCGCCAAACATTTTGTGCAGGCGTTCGAGGTAGTCAAGTGCTGCCCGGGTCGAGGCTTGCACATCACGACGCTCGTCGCGAAACACGTTTTGCTTCAAGTCAAAGCTTTTCCCCGTGGCTGGCATGAACTGCCACATGCCGCTGGCACGGGCACTCGACACCGCTTGTGGGTTGAACGCACTCTCAATGAAGGGCAGCAAGGCCAGCTCGGTGGGCATCTTGCGGGCTTCCAGCTCTTCAACAATGTGGTACAGGTATTTGCTCGAACGCTCGCTCATGCGCTGCAAATAGTCGGGCTTGTTGGCGTACCACTGGGTGCGGTCGTTGACCAAGTCACTTTCCAAATCAGGCATTTTGTAGCCCTTGCGGATGCGTTCCCACAAGTCGTTGGGCAAGTTCAGTTGCGCCACACCATCGCGTTTGGCGTTACCTTTGGCAATGGGGCTTAAGCCATCGGGGCTGCTGGCCCCGGGTTCGGCTAAGTTGGCACAGCCCGTGAGCAGGGCAAGGCTAAGGCTAAAGACGGCGAGTAGAAATCTCATCTGAAATCGTTCTTCCATTCACGAAGGGCTGCAAACACAGCCACATCGTCGGTTTGTTCGAGCGCTGAGAGTCCAGCGTGTTGTGCAACAGCTTGTCGCACACGGGGGTGTCGAGCCCGTAAAAACGGGTTGATTTGCAATTCGGTGCCAAGCTGGGCGGGAAGGGTTGGGGTTCCCTGGGCTCTGAGCTGTTGGCAATGCGCCATGTAGGCCTGCAAGTCTGTGTTGTCAGGTTCTACCGCGAGAGCGAATCGCAAGTTGGCAAGAGTGTACTCGTGGGCGCAGCACACCCGCGTGGTTGGGGGCAATGCCGCCAAGCTGTCTAGCGAAGCCAGCATTTGTGCGGGCGTGCCTTCGAAAATACGGCCGCAGCCGCCTGAAAACAAGGTGTCGCCGCAAAACAGCACCGGCGTTTGAGGGGCATTGGGTAAAAAGTAGGCCACATGGCCCGCCGTGTGGCCTGGTACATCCAAGATCGCCAGGGTTTGGCCCAGCAATTCAAGATGATCGCCGTGCATGACGGGGGTGAAGGGCGCAGGCACGTCCTCGCGGGCAGGCCCAAACACTTGGGCGCCGGTGGTCAAGTGGAGTTCACGCACACCGCCGACATGGTCAGCATGGTGGTGGGTGACTAGAATCGCGGCCAATGTCAAACCGTGGTCGGCCAGCGCTTGCAACACAGGCGCAGCGTCACCGGGGTCGACCACCACGGCCATTTGGTCTTGTTGCCACAACCACAGGTAGTTGTCAGAGAACGCGGGCAGTGCAATCAGCTTCATGTCATCCACACCTTTAAAAAACGATAGTTTGCCTGACTGGCTGGCGTCCCCCGCCGGACAGTACTTGTGCGCGTGGGAACAAACGTATTTAGACCGTGCAGTGGCCGATGTGTTTGGTTTTCATGCCTTGCAGTTGGGCTTTTCTGCGATTGATGCTTTGCAGGCCAATCGTATGCCCCACCGTTGGCTGGCCTGCGACATGCACCCCGAGCCATGGCCCTTGGGCCGCGAAGTGCTGTTGACCAACTACGAAGCCTTACCGTTTCCCAGTGCCAGTTTGGACCTGCTGGTGTTGCCCCACACCCTTGAGCTGAGCTACGACCCGCACGCCACCTTGCGCGAGGTCGAGCGCGTCTTGGTGCCCGAGGGGCGGGTGGTGATTTGTGGCTTCAATCCCAACAGCCTCTGGGGCTTGAGTAAGAGCTGCCGACGAGGTTTTTCGGAGGTGGGCGATTTCATTGGCCAGCGCCGCTTGCGCGATTGGCTTCAACTGCTGAGCTTTGAGGTGGAGTCCACCAGTTTTGGTTGCTACCGCCCGGCGGTGAAAACTGAGCGTTGGTTGGGTCGCTGGCATTGGATGGATGAGGCGGGCGTGCGCTGGTGGCCTATTTTGGGCGCGGTGTATGGCCTGGTGGCCGTCAAGCGCGTGCATGGCATGCGACTGATGTCACCCGCTTGGAAAAAAGCGGTACCTCGCGCCGCCACCGTCGTGACGACAGCCTCCAATACGGCATCAAAAGGAATGAATGAACACCGTTGAAATTTACACAGATGGCGCTTGCAAGGGCAACCCAGGCCCTGGCGGCTGGGGCGCGTTGCTGCGCTCGCCCTCGGGTCAAGAAAAAGAGCTGTTTGGTGGCGAGCTGGACACCACCAACAACCGCATGGAACTCATGGCCGTCATCGAAGCCCTGCGCGCCTTGAAGCGCCCCTGTGTCGTGGCTTTGTACTTAGACAGCGAATACGTGCGCAAAGGCATCACCGAGTGGATTCACGGCTGGAAAGCCCGCAGCTGGCGAACCGCGGCCAAGCAGCCTGTGAAAAATGCCGATCTATGGCAGCAGCTCGACGCATTGACCCACCAAGGTGATCACGACATCGTTTGGCACTGGGTCAAGGGCCACGCGGGGCATGTGGACAACGAGCGGGCGGATGGCTTGGCTAACCGAGGGGTGGAATTGGCCCTGTCAGCTAAGTGACACTTTCTGTGAAGCTGTTGTAAAGGTCACTCTTTGATGGGCTCTCGTAAGGCTGTAAAGCGGCTTAAAGCGGGTGTAACTGGTACATTGTTTGCTGTTGTCAATATACGCACATAGAATTTTTGCTCGCTATGAAATACAAGTCTAAAAAAGTCACCAAAAAGAGTTTGATTTGGGTAGCTGTTGCGCTTGCGCTGGCCGGTGGCGCTGCCAAATATTTTTGGCCTGCTGACAATGCACAGACCAAATCGGCGGTGCAAACGGTGACCACATTTGTGGTGGAGCAACGTGACTTTCCCGTGGTCTTAGATGCCACCGGCAGCACTGTGGCCGCCAACATTGTTGACATTCGTCCGCAAGTGACGAACGTGGTGGGCAAGGTTCATATCAAAGAAGGTCAAATGGTCAAAGCGGGTGACATGCTGATTAGCTTGGACGACCGCGCAGATCGCGCCAATTACGACAAAGCGCAAGCCACAGCAGACGATGCCCAGCGTCAACTCAACCGGGCTGAAGAGCTGCTGCGTCAACAGTTTGTGGCGCAAGGTGCGGTCGACACCGCACGCGCCAATGCGCAAGCCGCCCAGGCTGCTGCGCGTGCAGCGCAAGCGGCATTGAGCTACGACAACATTCGCTCACCCATCACGGGTCGTGCGGGCATCATCAACGTGTTTCCTGGCGCATTGGTGCAGCCCGGCAACACGGTGTCTACCAGCACCACCGCGACGACCACCACCACCCAAGGCGCGATGGTCACCATCACACAGTTGAACCCCATGAACGTGCAGTTCACCGTGCCAGAAAGTGCTTTGCCTGCTTTGTTTGCTGCGCAGCAAGCGGGCCAAACGCCCACCATTAGTTTCCAAATGGGCGATGGCAAAAAGCGTGAAGGCAAGGTCTATGTGATTGACAACCAAGTTGACCAAGCGATTGGTGCGGTGAAGGTCAAGGCGGTCGTGGACAATGGTGACCACACCTTAATTCCCGGTCAGTTCGTGCGTCTGCAGGTTCAGGCTGGTAACTTCAAAGATGTCTTGGTGGTGCCCTCGCAAGCCGTTGTGACGAACGCCCGAGGCGACCAAGTGTTTGTGGTGGATGCCGAAAATACGGTGGCTCTGAAGTCCGTCAAAGTACAAGCCCAAAGCCAAGGCTTTGCGGTCATCACCGGCATTAATGCGGGTGACAAAGTGGTGGTGGAAGGCAAACAAAACTTGCGCCCTAATGGCAAAGTAAAAGAGGCACCAACCAAAGGAGACGCCAAGAGCGATGCGAAGCCAAAAGACAAGGCTGATGCAAAACCTGAAGCCAAGCCAGAAACCAAAGCCGAAGCACAAAAATGACGATTTCAGAACTCTGCATTCGTCGTCCCGTGATGACGATTTTGCTGTCCATGGCAACCGTGGTGGCGGGTGTCATTGCCTATACCAAAATTCCCGTGGCCGCGCTGCCTAGCTTTAACAGCCCGGTCATTCAGGTATCGGCCACTTTGTCGGGCGCCAGTCCAGAAAACATGGCAGCCTCTGTGGCCTTGCCCTTGGAGAAAGAGTTCTCCACGATTGACGGTATTACCGTCATTAGCTCAACCAACTTTTTGAGCACCACCAGCATCACGCTGGAATTCAACAACGACCGCGACATCGACAAGGCTGCCGTAGACGTTCAGGCCGCCTTGCTGCGTGCACAGCGTCGCCTTCCCATTGAGATGACTACGCCGCCGTCGTATCGAAAGGTCAACCCTGCGGATGCGCCGGTGTTGTTCATGACCTTGAATTCTCCAGCGATGAACTTGTTCGAGGTTAGCGACTATGCGGAAAACCTGATTTCTCCGAACTTGTCCACCATCGACGGTGTGGCGCAAGTCTTGGTCTATGGTCAAAAACGCTACGCTGTGCGCGTGCGTGCCAACCCCGCCAAGTTGGCCTTGAACAACTTGACGATGGACGATGTGGCCCAAGCTGTTAACAAAGCCAACTCCAATTCGCCCGTGGGTGTGTTGGATGGTCCTCGTCAAGCGTTGACGATTTATGCCAACCCGCAATTGGTCCGTGCTAAAGAATTCGCAGATCTACTAATCGCACAACGCAATGGTGTGCCCATCCGTTTGTCAGATGTGGCGGTGGTGAGCGAAAGCTACGAACAAGTCAAAACCAGTGGTTCGTTCATGGGCGAGCGCTCGGTCATCATTGCGGTTCTGCGCCAGCCCAGTGCTAACACCGTGAAGGTGGTGGACGGCATTCGCCGCATGATTCCGCAGTTCGAAAAGCAAATGCCTGCATCCATGCAGATCAACTTGCTCAACGACCGCTCTTTGTCGATCCGCGAGTCCATTCACGACGTGAACTACACCTTGGCCTTGACCATTGTGTTGGTGGTGTTGGTGATCTTCTTGTTCTTGAAACACGCAGCAGCCACCATCATTCCGGCTTTGAGTTTGCCGGTCTCGTTGATTGGTGCGTTCTTTTTGATGTACTGGCTGGGCTTTAGTTTAGATAACGTGTCGCTGTTGGGTATCACGTTGGCTGTGGGCTTGGTGGTTGATGACTCCATCGTGGTGCTAGAGAACATCGTGCGCTATGTGGAAGAGGGCATGCATCCGCTGAAAGCTGCTTTGAAGGGCAGTAAAGAAGTGGGCTTCACCATCATCTCGATTTCAATTTCGTTGGTGGCTGTGTTCATTCCCATCTTCTTCATGCCTGGGCCTATTGGTCTGCTATTCCGTGAGTTTGCAGTGGTGGTGTCGCTGTCCATTCTGGTGTCGGCCATCGTGTCGCTCACCTTGGTGCCCATGTTGTGCAGCCGCTTCTTGCCCAAGCATGGCGAGGAGCCGAAAGACTATTGGATCACCGTCAAGTTCGATGAAATTTTCCATGCAGTGCTGCGCAAATACGAGTCCAGCTTGGACTGGTGTTTGGCCCATCAGCGCTACGTGCTGGGTGTGGCCATTGGCACATTTGTGGTGACCATTGCCATGTACATCTGGGTGCCCAAGGGCTTCTTCCCTGAAGAAGACTTGGGTCAAATTTTGATGACCACAGAAGCTGCAGAAGACATTTCGTTTTCAGCCATGTTGGCTTTGCAAGACCAGGCCGCGGAAATGGTAAAGAACGACCCTAACGTGCTGAGCATGGTGTCATTCGTAGGCGGGGGTGGTGCCAGTGGCAACTTACCCAACAATGGCCGCATGTTTTTGAACCTCAAGCCCAAAAGTGACCGCGCACCGATGCAAAAAGTGTTGGAAGGTTTGCGTAACAAGTTCCGCTCTTTGCCTGGCTTGAACGTATACATGCGTCCCATTCAAAACTTGCAGCTCGGTGGCAAGGTCAGTAAAAGCCGTTACCAGTTCATCTTGCAAAGCGTGGGCTTTGATGGTGTGAACGAGTGGTCAGAAAAGATGGTTCGTCAAATGCGTGCAGACCCCATCTTTCGCGACGTTACCACCGACTCACAGCTCAAAGGCTTGAACGTGTTGGTCGACATCAACCGCGAAAAAGCCGCTAGTGCGGGCGTGACCATGGCCGACATTCGGACGGCTTTGTATTCGTCGTATGGCGAAAAGCAAATCTCCACTATTTACACACCAGTCAACACTTATCAAGTGATTTTGGAGTCACTGGAAGAAAGTCGCCAATTCGAAGCGGGCTTGAACGACATCTATGTGCGCGGTCGCGCTACGGATCGTTTGGTGCCGCTTTCGAGCGTGGCGAACTTCAAACGCTTCATTGGCCCAACAGCGGTTAACCATCAGGGTCAAATTCCTGCGGTCACGATTTCGTTTAATCTGGCGCCTGATGTGCCTTTGGGTGATGCAACTTCTAAGATCGACCAGTTCACCAAAGACATCGAGTTGCCCGCCACTATCATCACTAGCTATGGCGGCGATGCGGCGGTGTTTCAAAGTGGCCAGTCAGGGCAAATCATTTTGTTGGTCAGCGCCATCTTTGTGATTTACATCTTGTTAGGTGTTTTGTACGAAAGCTACATCCACCCACTCACAATTTTGGCTGGCTTGCCATCAGCAGCGATTGGTGCGCTTTTGTTCCTGAGATTATTTGGTATGGAACTGACCATCATTGCAACCATCGGTATCTTATTGCTGATTGGTATCGTGAAGAAGAATGCAATTTTGATGATTGACTTCGCGCTTGAAGCGCAACGCCAGCACAACATGACGCCACGTGAAGCTATTCGCACAGCTTGTTTGACGAGGTTTCGTCCTATTTTGATGACCACGCTCGCGGCCATGATGGGCGCTTTGCCGATTGCTTTGGGGCTGGGTGCAGGCGCTGAGTTGCGCATGCCTTTGGGCATTGTGGTGGTGGGTGGTTTGGCGTTCTCGCAAGTGATCACGCTCTATATCACGCCCGTGATTTACATCTACCTTGAAAAGTACAGTGGCAAAGGTCCGATGGAAATCCCGGCGGAGATGATGCCTTAAGACACTAGGCAGACGGGGCCTAGATGGCTCCGTCAAACATCATCACATCCACCTCGTCGCCCACGGCGACGTTGCCTTGCGTGTGATGCAGCACGATGAGACCATTGCCTTGCACCATGGAGCTCAGCACGCCTGAGCCTTGGTTACCGGTGGTGCGCACTTGTAATGTGCCGTCGGGCGCGCTGCTGACAACCCCTCGTTGGTATTCGGTACGGCCTGCTTTTTTGCGCAGCGGCTCTAGGCACCTGGCGCGCAGCATCGGCGCAGACTGTGCGCTGCTGCCCATCATGCGTAAGAGGGCGGGGCGTACAAAGGCAAGAAAGGTCACCATCACAGCCACTGGGTTGCCAGGCAAGCCAAACAACACCGACCTGCCAATGCGCCCCACGGCCATGGGGCGGCCCGGGCGCATGGCGATTTTCCAAAACGCCACATCGCCGAGCTTTTTCATCATGGCTTTGGTGAAGTCGGCTTCACCCACGCTCACGCCACCGCTGGTGATGATGGCGTCTGCCTCAAGGGCCGCTTTGGCAAACGCAGCTTCTAAGTGTGCAGGGTCGTCACGTACCACGCCCATGTCGATGACTTCACAGCCCAAGCGTGTGAGCAGGCCAAACACGGTGTATCGGTTGCTGTCATACACAGCACCTTCGCGTGGCGCTTCGCCCAGGCTCAGCACTTCGTCGCCGGTGGAGAAATAAGCCACACGCAAACGGCGGTGTACACGTACATCCGGCAGGCCTAGGCTGGCGACCAAGCCCAATGCGGCAGGTGTGAGGTGTTGGCCTGCTTTTAACGCAGGCTGGCCTTGCATCAGGTCTTCGCCCGCCAAGCGGCGGTTGTCACCGGCTTTCAAGAGCTTAGGCGGGATGGTCACGGTGCTCACATCGTGTGTGCTGACCACTTGGCAGAACTCTTGCGGGACCACGGTGTCTAGGCCGTCGGGCAGGATGGCGCCGGTCATGATCTTCAGACATTCGCCCGCGTTGACTTTGCCTTGCCACGCTTTGCCCGCCAGTGCGGTGCCCACCACGCGCAGTGTGAGCGGTTGATCTGCTTGCAGCTGCGCGGCATCAAACGCAAAGCCATCCATGGCCGAGTTGGTGTGCGCGGGCACGCTGATGGGGGAGATGACGTCTTGCGCCAGCACGCGACCGAGGGCGTCAAACAAATAAACGTCTTGCGATTCGTGGGCAGACAAGGGCTGCACGAGTTCGTGCAAAAACGCGTTGACTTGCTCCACACTCAAGGCGTGTGGGTCGTAGCCTTGCAGCGCGGCGGCGATGTCGTCAATGCTTTTCATGGTGCAGCGTTTTCCAGGGCTTGCAGTTCGGTTAAGGTGTTGACGTTGGCAAACGCCAGCGGGTCGTCACCAGGTGCGTTAAATGGCACCACCACGGTTTTGTGTTGGGCCGTCCATGCGTCAATCTTGCGACCACCCGCGTGGGTGAACCTGACCAAGCTTTCAGACAACTCAATTTTGAGTAAGCAAAACACAGGTTGTGCGCGAATTTGGGTTTGCCCGTGGTCATCGGTTTCTGGGGCTGCCGCCATGGCAATGTCAGCGTTTTCGCGCACCATGGCTGCGGCCAAGCGCTCGGCCAAGTCCAAGGGTAGGCGGGGTGTATCGCAGGGCACGGTGAGGACATAGGGTGTTTCCGCGCGCTCTAAGCCCACCAGAAACCCCGACAAGGGGCCTGCAAAGTCGGCCGAGGCGTCGGGCCAGACGGAGGCACCAAATGACTCATAGGCCGAGAGGTTGCGGTTGGCGTTGACCATCACGCTTTCCACCTGAGGGCCCAGGCGCATGAGGGTGTGCAAGGCCAAGGGGATGCCGTTGAAGTTTTGCAAGCCTTTGTCCACGCCACCCATGCGGCTGCCGCGGCCGCCGGCCAAGATGAGGCCGGTGATGTCTTGGGGTTCAATGCTATATGTCATGTCGGTGTGTGTTGGGTATCGGGTTGCTTAGCCGCCGATATAGCTCATCTCGACGCGGCGCATCGCCGATGAACCGTCAGGCGCGCTGTCGGCGGGCATAGAAGCGCGGAGTTCTGAATAACGGTCATCGCGGCGTTGCCAGATGTGGCCAATGGCGGAGGCCATGTCCGCGTCGCTGGCTTGGCCGCCACGCATGAGGCTGCGCAAGTCGTAGCCCTGCGTGGCAAACAAACAGAGATAGAGCTTGCCTTCGGTGGACAGGCGGGCACGGTTGCAGTCATGGCAAAACGCTTGGGTCACGCTGCTGATGACACCCACTTCGCCCAAACTTGGGTCGAAGGCACCTGCCGTGTTGGCATAGCCCCAACGCTGGGCGGTTTCACCAGGGGCGCTGGCGTCTAAGGCCACGAGCGGAAATTCTTGTTGGAGGCGTTGAATCACTTCGGCAGAAGGCAGCACATCGTCCATGCACCAGCCGTTGGTGGCACCCACGTCCATGTATTCGATGAAGCGCAAGGTAATACCGCTGCCTCGGAAGTGGCGGGCCATGGGCAAGATTTGGTCGACGTTGGTGCGGCGCTTGACCACCATGTTGACTTTGAGGCCAGTCAATTGGCCGTTTGCGTCCAGCCCTAAGCCAGCGTCTTTGGCGGCAGCAATGCCTTCAAGGACATCGGCCACGGGGAAGTCCACATCGTTCATGGCGCGGAACACGGCATCGTCCAACCCATCCAAGCTCACAGTCACGCGGTTCAAGCCTGCGTCTTTGAGCGACTTGGCTTTGCGGGCCAAGAGCGAGCCGTTGGTGGTGAGTGTGAGGTCCAGCGGTGTGCCGTCAGGCGTTGGGATGTTGGCCAGCTGGTCCACCAAAATTTCTAGGTTTTTGCGCAGCAAGGGTTCGCCACCCGTGAGTCGAATTTTGCGCACGCCGTGGGCCACAAATACTTTGGCGAGGCGGGTGATTTCTTCAAAGTTCAGCAAATCGCCGTGGGGCAGGTAAGCGTAGTCTTTGTTGAACACCTCTTTGGGCATGCAGTAGTTGCAACGAAAGTTGCAACGGTCGGTCACGCTGATGCGCAGGTCGTGCAGCGGGCGGCCTAAGCTGTCACTCAATAGCCCTGTGGCGGCAATGGGGTGGGCCGGTAGCTTGGCAGGTAGAGCTAGTAGCCGTTGATCGACCAAGGGAATAACGCGTTCAGACATAGCTTTGATTTTGCCTGAGCCACGAATCCCCTAAGCCTTGATGTAGATCAGTGCGGCAAGCTTTGAGACGGAGCAAAGTCGGGGCATTGCAATTGATAGGAGTAACCCCATGAAAGCTTGGATTGACCTTTTTTCGACCGACTACGGTCTGATGAGCGTGGCTGTGATTGTTTTTATCTTGGCCATGGCTGTGTACTTTTTGCGCGTTTTCCTAGGGTTGATGGACGAAACCGGCAAAAGTACCCACGAATAAGAGTTTCAAAGGCAACGCGAAGACGCAAGCCCCGTGAAAGTAAAATCGGGGCTAATCCTCTGTGTTTCTTTTTTAACTTTTATAACAAGACACCATGTCCCTGAATAAAGTCACCCCCGGTAGCAAAGTTCCTGAAGCCTTCAACGTGATCATCGAAATCCCGATGAACTCGGATCCAGTGAAGTACGAAGTCGACAAAGAGTCTGGTGCTCTGTTTGTGGACCGTTTCATGGGTACGGCCATGCATTACCCCACCAACTACGGTTATGTGCCACAGACCATCGCGGGCGATGGCGACCCTGTGGACGTTTTGGTGATGACACCTTTCCCATTGCCACCCGGCGTGGTGGTACCTTGCCGTGCCTTGGGCATCTTGTTGATGGAAGACGAAGGCGGCGTGGACGGCAAAGTGTTGGCTGTGCCTACTGAGAAAATCTTGGCTCGTTACAGCAATATCAAGTCTTTGGCTGATATCCATGAGTTGCAATTGCAACAAATCGCCCACTTCTTTGAGCACTACAAAGACCTCGAAAAAGGCAAGTGGGTCAAGGTCAAAGGCTGGGAAGGCATTGAGTCTGCCCACAAAGAAATTTTGGACGGCATGGCCAACTACAAGAAGTAATTCTTTCTTGTCTCCATCGAAAGGCCCGCTTTTGCGGGCTTTTTTGTGTCTGCTTTCTTTGTTGGCGCGCAGAGTTACTGTGGCTCTTCGCGCTTGAATGGGCTGCGTTCTGCCAAATGGTCCAGATAGTTGTTGACGCCTGCTGATTCCCGCTCTAAAAACCGCTCCACCGCATCGGCAAAGGCAGGGTGGGCTAGCCAATGCGCGCTGTAGGTGGGCACTGGCATGAGGGCGCGGGCCATTTTGTGTTCGCCTTGGGCGCCGCCTTCAAAGCGGTGTATGCCGTTGGCAATGCACCAGTTCAGTGGCTGGTAGTAACAGGCTTCGAAGTGCAGGCAGTCGACGCGTTCTAACGCGCCCCAGTAGCGGCCATAGGCGACAGCGTTTGGCGTACCTAGCCCTTGCACCGCGACCAAGCTGCTGGCGATGGAAACGCCTTCGCGCTCGGCCACAAAGAGCACCCAGTTGTCGGGCATGTGTTGCTGCATGTGCTCAAAGAAAGCCCGACTGAGGTAGGGTGCGTTGCCGTGTTCAAGGTAGGTACGTTCGTAGCATTGGTAGAAAAAATCCCAGTCTTTGCTGCTGATGGCGGTGCCCACTGAGGTACGAAATATCACACCTGCGTCCGCGACGCGGCGGCGTTCTTGTTTGATTTTTTTACGTTTTTCTTGAGACAGGCTGGCTAAGAAAGCGTCGAAGCCGCCAAAGCGTTCACCTTGCACGTTGGCGTTATGCCAATGGAATTGGACGGTTTGGCGTTGCATGAGGCCGAGGGCATCGCATGCAGCACGGTCGTCTGGGCTGGTAAAGAGTAAATGCAAGGATGAGAGTTGGTGTTGCTGCGCTACATCCAGCATGGCTTGGAGCAAGGCTTGGCGAGCGGTGGCATCCACGGCCAGCAAGCGTGAGCCCGGTACGGGCGTGAAGGGCACGGCGCAAGTGGCTTTTGGAAAATAACGCAGCCCGTGGTCGGCATAGGCGTTGGCCCATGCCCAGTCAAACACGTATTCGCCGTAGGAGTGGGCTTTGATGTACATCGCACTGGCCGCAACCAAGTCGTCGTCCAGCCAAAGCGTGACAAACTGAGGCGTCCAGCCCGTGTCGGGGGTGGCGCTGCCGCTGCTGTGCAAGGCCGCTAAGTACGCGTGCTGCATGAAGGGGGAGGGTACATCTTGCTGAGCGAGTAAGGTGCCCCATGCGTGAGCTGGGATTTCTAGCGGGCTTGCGTGGACGCGGATGACATAATCCATTTGCTTTTTAGACCTGTTTTACTTCGGACAATGTGCCTGCTGCCATGACTCTCAAAATTTGTGTTGCTCAGTTGAATTTCGTGGTGGGCGACATGGCGGGTAACGCCCAGAAAATCATCGACTGCGCCACAGCAGCTTATCAAGACGGCGCCCGTTTGGTGCTGACGCCTGAGTTGTCGCTGTGCGGCTATGCCGCTGAAGATTTGTTTCTACGCCCCTCATTCATCAAGGCCTGTGATGATGCCCTGAAAACGGTGTCCGCCGCTCTGAGCGGGTTAAAGGGCTTGCATGTGGTGGTGGGCCACCCATCGGGCCGTGACGAGCGTACACGTTCGGTGTCCGTGCAACGGCGCTTCAACATGGCGAGCGTGTTGTGCGAGGGGCAAGTGGTGGCGTCGTACGCCAAACGCGAGTTGCCCAATTACCAAGTGTTTGATGAGCGCCGCTATTTCGTGGCTGGCGACAAGCCTTGTGTGTTTGACGTCGCCGGCACGAAGGTGGGCTTGCTGATTTGCGAAGACGCTTGGTTTGATGCGCCTGCGCTAGACGCCAAAGTGGCAGGCGCCGAACTGTTGGCGGTGATTAACGCCTCGCCATTTCATGTGGGCAAAGGCGACGAGCGCGAGCAGGCCATGCGTGGTCGCGTGCAAGCCACAGGTTTGCCTTTGATCTACGCGCATTTGGTGGGGGGGCAAGACGAGGTGGTGTTTGAAGGCCGCTCTTTCGCACTCAATGCCGACGGCGCTTTGGCGGGCCGTGCGCCTAGTTTTGAAGCGGCCTCGTTTGCCATTGAGGCCACGCGCCACCAGGGCGTACACCTGACGGCCAAGGTGGTTGACGACGGCTCGTTAGAAGCCGACTTGTGGCACGCCTTGGTGCTGGGCGTGCGTGACTACATTGGCAAAAATGGGTTTCCTGGCGTCTTGCTGGGCTTGTCTGGTGGCATTGATTCAGCCTTGGTGTTGGCCATCGCCGTGGATGCCCTGGGCGCCGACAAAGTGCGCACGGTCATGATGCCATCGCCCTACACCGCAGAAATCAGCTGGGTTGATGCGCGTGACATGGCCAAACGATTGGGCGTGCGCTACGACGAGGTGTCCATCGTGCCGGAGTTTGAGGCGTTTTTGGGCTCGCTCAAAGCGGACTTTGAAGGCACCCAGCTCGACACCACGGAAGAAAACATCCAAGCCCGCATTCGCGGCACGCTGCTGATGGCTTTGTCCAACAAGTTTGGTTCCATCGTGCTGACCACGGGCAATAAGAGCGAAATGGCCACGGGCTATTGCACCCTGTATGGCGACATGGCCGGTGGTTTTGCGGTCATCAAAGACGTGGCCAAGACCTTGGTGTTCAAACTGGCACGTTGGCGTAATGCCCATGACCCATACGGCACAGGCGCAGAGCCAATCCCTGAGCGCATCATCACGCGCCCGCCCAGTGCCGAATTGCGCCCTGACCAAACGGACCAAGATAGCTTGCCCGCATATGAGGTCTTGGATGAGATTGTTTCGCGCTTCATGGAAAACGACCAAAGCTCAGACGACATCATCGCGGCAGGTTTTGCGCGTGCCGATGTGGAGAAGGTCACCCGCTTAATTCGCATCAACGAATACAAACGCCGCCAATCTCCCGTGGGGATTCGTGTGACCCATCGCAGTTTTGGTAAAGATTGGCGTTATCCTATTACCAATAAGTTTCGTGCCTGATCCCAGGCCTTTTCATTGAACCCAAGGACCCGAACCATGAAGCAAATCACTGCCGTTATCAAACCATTCAAACTCGAAGAAGTGCGCGAAGCGCTGGCTGAGTGTGGTGTGACCGGTTTGACCGTGACGGAGGTCAAAGGTTTTGGTCGTCAAAAAGGTCACACCGAGCTGTACCGTGGTGCTGAGTATGTGGTTGATTTCTTGCCGAAGGTCAAGATTGAAGTAACGGTGAAAGCCGCTGACGTGGACAACTGTGTGGACGCCATTGTGCGTGCGGCGCGTACAGGCAAGATTGGCGACGGCAAGATCTTCATCACGCCGGTGGAGCGTGTCGTGCGCATCCGTACAGGTGAGTTGGACGAAACGGCGATCTGATTTCGCAATCTAAATCCCGCTTTTTCTAAAGCAAGAGCCGCAGTCTTCAGGGCTGCGGCTTTTTTCATGTGTTTGCGTGTTTAGAGAGCAGCCAGCTTAGGTTCAGGCGAAAAACCTGCAGCTTGCACCAGATCTTGCAGCAAGCGGGTGGGCTCTGTGCCGCTGCGAATCAAATCCATTTGCCAATCATTCAAAAATCCTTGGCGCACACTGTTTTGTGCGAATTGCAGCAAACCGTCGTAATAGCCTTGTGTGTTGAGCAAGCCAATGGGTTTGTCGTGATACCCAAGCTGGCG
>CANCGU010000034.1 GCA_947377705.1 Comamonadaceae bacterium | reverse complement strand
GCGCGCGCTTGTTCCGTGGTCAGTGCCAGCGCCGAGGCGTGGCTGAAAACGCCAAGTGCCAGCGCACAAGTGCTGCGCAGTGCGAGCTGACGCATCCAGGCAGGTAAAGAAAAACAGGTCATCCAGATTCCCATAAAAAAGGGGAGGGCCGAGCCCTCCCCCAAGTTCATCCCTCGGAGAAAGGTTTACTTCTTCACAGGCTCATCAGGCTTTGCCGCATTGCCTTCGATGTAAGGGCTCCATGGCTTGGCCTTCACAGGGCCTGGTGTTTTCCAAACCACATTGAACTGGCCATCCGCCTTGATCTCGCCGATGAACACCGACTTGTGCAAGTGGTGGTTCTTTTCATCCATCTTGCTCACGATGCCGCTCGGCGCTTTGAAGGTTTGGCCCGCCATCGCTTTGATCACCGCGTCCACATCGGTGGTCTTGGCTTTTTCAACCGCTTGTTTCCACATGTTGATGCCGATGTAAGTCGCTTCCATCGGGTCGTTGGTCAACGGCTTGTCTTTGTGGCCTGCGATGCCTTTGGCCTTGGCGTAGGCCGCCCACTTCTTGATGAATTCATCATTGGCAGGGCTCTTGATGGACATGAAGTAGTTCCATGCCGCCAAGTGACCCACCAAAGGCTTGGTATCCACGCCACGCAATTCTTCTTCACCCACGGAGAAGGCGACGACTGGCACATCTTTGGCCTTCAAGCCAGCGTTGCCCAGTTCTTTGTAGAACGGCACGTTGGAGTCACCGTTGATGGTGGACACCACGGCCGTTTTGCCCCCCGCAGAAAACTTCTTGATGTCAGCCACGATGGTTTGGTAATCGCTGTGGCCAAACGGGGTGTACTTCTCGTCGATGTCTTTGTCGGCCACGCCCTTGCTCTTGAGGTAAGCGCGCAAAATTTTGTTGGTCGTGCGTGGGTACACATAGTCGGTGCCGAGCAACACCCAACGCTTGGCAGCGCCACCGTCTTTGCTCATCAAGTAGTCCACAGCGGGAATGGCTTGTTGGTTAGGTGCTGCGCCGGTGTAAAACACGTTTTTAGACAGCTCTTCACCTTCGTATTGCACGGGGTAGAACAGCAAGCCGTTCATTTCTTCCACCACTGGCAATACCGATTTGCGAGACACGGAGGTCCAGCAACCGAACATGACGGCCACTTTGTCTTGGCCGAGCAACTGCTTGGTTTTCTCAGCAAACAAAGGCCAGTTGGAAGCGGGGTCGACCACCACGGGTTCGAGCTTCTTGCCCAACACGCCGCCCTTGGCGTTGATTTCGTCGATGGCCATGAGCACGGTGTCTTTCAACACAGTTTCGGAAATGGCCATGGTGCCAGACAAGCTGTGCAGCACGCCCACTTTGATGGTGTCGGCGGCCAGCGCTTGGGGCGCAATCACAAACGAGCCGACCGACAGCGCAGCAGCGGCCGCCAAAGCTTTCAAATTTCCTCGACGATTCATCATGGGGGTTCACTCCAAAAATTAAGGGTTGGTTCGGCGCTCGCGGTCACGGTGCGCTTCACAACAGCTATCGCAAAGCCTGTGCCAACGCACATTTCTCCTAGGCGAAAAATTGCTTCGCTATAAGGTGCATCACAAACACCGCGCACATGCACCAATAAAGTTCAATTTAAGGACGATGCACCAAGGTGGCGCAACTTGAGGTGTCACGATGTGCGCACCAAGACAGATTTCGTGCACCAAAGCATGCACTTGGCGCCTCTGGCATCACGCAAAACAGGGCACGCAAGTTGCATAGTCAAAACCACTATGGAACTCACGCCCCGCGAAAAAGACAAGCTCTTGATCTTCACGGCCGCTTTGCTGGCCGAGCGCCGACAAGCCCGTGGCCTCAAACTCAACTACCCCGAGGCGGTCGCGCTCATCAGTGCCGCTGTGATGGAAGGCGCGCGCGACGGCAAAACCGTGGCTCAGCTCATGAGTGCTGGTCGCAACGTGCTGACCAGCGCGGATGTGATGGACGGTGTGGCCGAGATGATTCCGGATATCCAAGTCGAAGCCACTTTCCCTGACGGCACCAAGCTCGTGACCGTGCACCAACCGATTGTTTGAAAGCGCCACCCTCATGGAACGTTTGATTTTTGTTTTCATCCTTTTGCCTGTGTTCGCCCGCGCCCATGAAGGCCACGGCATCGAAGGCGCTTCGCACTACCACGCCACCGATGCTTGGGGCTTTTTGGCAGCGCTTGCTGTCGTTGTCGCCATGTGGTGGATGGGCCGTGGCAAATAAAGTGAGACACACACATGACACCCGGTGAACTGTTGATTGACGAGGGCGAGCACGCCCTTAACCCAGGCCGACGCACGCACACACTCGTGGTGAAAAACGCCAGCGACCGCCCCATTCAAGTAGGCTCGCACTACCACTTTGCAGAAACCAATGCGGGCCTGAGCTTCGACCGCGACGCCGCACATGGCATGCGGCTGAACATTGCGTCAGGTACCGCTGTGCGCTTTGAGCCCGGCCAACAACGCACGGTCGAATTGGTAGACCTGAGTGGCGATCGTCAAGTGTTTGGTTTTCGCGGTTTGGTGAACGGCTCGGTCGACGCGTCACGCAAAGGAAACATCTGATGGCAACCATCGGCAAACGCGCCTACGCAGAAATGTTTGGCCCCACCGTGGGTGACCGCCTGCGCTTGGCCGACACCAACTTGGTCATTGAAGTTGAAAAAGACTTCACGCTGCAAGCCGGTGGCTATGGCGAAGAGGTGAAGTTTGGCGGCGGCAAAACCATCCGCGATGGCATGGCGCAATCGCAGCGCACGCGTGATGGCACGGGCACAGGCCCGCAAGCGGGCGGTGCGGTGGACACCGTGATGACCAATGCGCTCATCATCGACCACTGGGGCATTGTCAAAGCCGACATTGGTTTGAAAGGTGGCCGCATCGTGGCCATTGGCAAAGCGGGCAACCCCGACACACAACCGGGCGTGGACATTGTGATTGGCCCCGGCACCGAAGTCATCAGTTGTGAAGGCAACATCGTCACCGCGGGCGGTGTGGACACACACATCCACTTCATCGCACCCCAGCAAATTGAAGAAGCGTTGACCAGCGGCGTGACCACCATGCTCGGCGGCGGCACAGGCCCGGCCACCGGCACGTTTGCCACCACTTGCACACCCGGCGCTTGGAACATCGAGCGCATGTTGCAAGCGGCGGATGCCTTTCCGATGAACCTTGGTTTCTTGGGCAAAGGTAATGCCGCGCTGCCCGATTCGCTGCATGAGCAAATCAATGCGGGTGCGATTGGCCTGAAGCTGCACGAAGACTGGGGCACCACACCCGCCGCGATTGATAACTGTTTGAACGTGGCCGAAGCCACCGACACGCAAGTGGCCATCCACACCGACACACTCAACGAAAGTGGCTTTGTGGAAGACACGGTAGCCGCATTCAAAGGCCGCACCATCCACACCTTCCACACCGAAGGTGCGGGTGGCGGCCATGCGCCCGATATTTTGAAAGTGGTGGGTGAGGCCAATGTGCTGCCTAGCTCCACCAACCCCACGCGCCCGTACACGGTGAACACACTCGACGAGCATGTGGACATGCTCATGGTGTGCCACCACCTCGACCCCGCGATTGCCGAAGACTTGGCCTTTGCCGAGAGCCGCATTCGCCGCGAGACCATTGCCGCAGAAGACATCTTGCATGACCTTGGCGCCATCAGCATGATGAGCAGCGACAGTCAGGCCATGGGGCGGGTCGGCGAAGTCATCATTCGCACCTGGCAAACCGCACACAAGATGAAAGCGCAGCGGGGCTTGTTGCCTGGCGATTCAGACCGTCACGACAACTTCCGGGTCAAACGCTACATCGCCAAGTACACCATCAACCCCGCCATCGCGCACGGCATCAGCCACGAAGTGGGCAGCGTGGAAGTGGGCAAGTGGGCCGACCTCGTGGTGTGGAAGCCCGCCTTCTTTGGCATCAAGCCCAGCCTCATTTTGAAAGGTGGCTTCATTGCCATGGCCGCCATGGGCGACCCGAATGCCTCCATCCCCACGCCACAGCCCGTGCACTACCGCCCCATGTTTGGCGCGTATGGCGGTGCGCTGCACCGTGGTTCACTCACCTTTGTGTCGCAAGCGGGTTTGGCTGCGGGCATCGGTAGCAAATTTGGTTTGCACAAAACCCTGAGTGCGGTGAAGAACATTCGCAGTGTTGGAAAACGTGACATGATTCACAACGACTACGCGCCACGCATGGAAGTGGATGCGCAAACCTATGCGGTGCGCGCCGATGGGCATTTGCTCACCTGCGAACCTGCAGTGAGCTTGCCCATGACCCAGCGCTATTTCTTGTTCTAAATATTTCTGATGCTCACCTGTTCAAAATTAATCGCTGGCGGCCAAGGCTTGGCCGCTGCACTGATCAAACGCGCCGCCACCGTCGAGCTGGATTGGGACGTGCGCCAAAAAAGCCGCTTCGATGCCACCGACTCAGCCGGCCGCGCCTTTGGCGTGTTTTTGCCACGCGGCACCTTGGTGCGTGGCGGCGATGTGTTGGTGCTGGAAGACGGCTCGCTCGTCCGTGTGCAAGCTGCTCCACAAGAGGTGTTGCGCATCACCGCCTGTGCCGAGCATGGCTCACCTTTTGATTTGACGCGTGCCGCGTATCACCTCGGCAACCGCCATGTGCCGATTGAACTCAAGCCCGACCATTTGAAGATCGAGCCCGACCATGTGTTGGCGGACATGTTGCGCGCCATGCACATGACGGTGGTCACCGTGCATGAAGCCTTTGAACCAGAAGGCGGCGCGTACAGCAGCCACGGGCATGCGCAAGGCCATGGGCATTCGCACGATCATGGCCATGTGCATGGTCCCAACTGCAAACATGACCATTGATGCGGCGACTGCAGCGTCCGCCACCACGCCCGCGCTGCTGCAACTCATTTGGCTCGCATCGCCTGCATTGCCAATTGGAGGCTTCTCGTACTCGGAAGGTTTAGAAGCCGCCATTGATCATGGCTGGGTGCATGACGAACACAGCGCCGCCGCGTGGTTGGTCGATCAACTGCACCTCACGCAATCGCGCGGCGACATGGCCGTGCTGGGCCAAATGGTCACTGCATGGCAAGCGCTCGACCATAGACGCTTAGAGACCTTGAGCCAATGGGTACACGCCACACGCGAAAGCGCCGAGCTGCGTTTGCAAAGCGAACAAATGGGCCGCTCCATGTTGGAGTGGTTGCGTAACCAAGATGCGATCGACGACGACACCATTGCGCTGTGTAACCGCTGGGTGCCCACCTACCCGCTCATGTTTGCGTTGGCGTTGTCGCGCACCGGTGCGTCGCTCGAGCAATGCTTGCAAGCCTATGCGTTTGGCTGGGCTGAGAACATGGTGCAAGCCGCCATCAAGTCGGTCCCGCTGGGGCAAAACGCGGGGCAGCGCATGTTGACCCAGCTCGCCCAACACATCGCGCCCGCGGTCAGTCACGCCATGCAAGTGAACGACGACACGCGCCAAGCTTTTTCTCCCATGCTGGCCATTCTCTCGGCTCAACACGAAACCCAATACTCACGACTGTTCAGATCATGAAGCACTTACACACCATCGCACACCGCACCAAAAAACTGCCGCCCCTGCGTGTGGGCATTGGCGGGCCTGTGGGCTCTGGCAAAACCACCTTGCTGGAAATGCTGTGCAAAGCCATGCGCGACCAATACGACCTCGTGGCCATTACCAACGACATTTACACCAAAGAAGACCAACGCCTGCTCACCATCAGCGGGGCCTTGCCTGCGGAGCGCATCATGGGTGTGGAGACGGGCGGCTGTCCGCACACCGCAATTCGCGAAGACGCGTCAATCAACCTCGAAGCGATTGACCGCATGTTGGTCGATTTTCCCGATGCCGACGTTGTGTTCATCGAGAGTGGTGGCGACAACTTGGCCGCCACTTTCAGCCCTGAGTTGAGCGACTTGACGATCTATGTGATCGACGTGGCGGCGGGTGAAAAAATTCCTCGCAAAGGGGGGCCCGGCATTACCAAAAGCGATTTGTTCATCATCAACAAAACAGACTTAGCGCCGCATGTGGGGGCGGACTTGTCGGTGATGGAAGCCGACACCATTCGCATGCGCACCAACGCCAGTGGCTTGAAGCCTTTTGTCATGACCAACTTACGCACGCTGGATGGGTTGCAAGAAGTGGTGAAGTTCATCGAGGCCAAGGGAATGTTGGTTTAAATCAAGCCCTCATACGCAATGGTGATGGGCGCATGGTCTGAAAACTTTTCGTCTTTGTAAATCGCCTCGTTGCGTGCCTTGGCTGCGATGGCCGGTGTGGCCAAGTGGTAGTCCAAACGCCAACCCACATTGTTAGCATAGGCTTGGCCGCGGTTGCTCCACCAGGTGTAGCAAGCGTCGGTGGTGTCAGGTTGTAGCTGGCGATACACGTCGACGATGCCACCCTCGGTGGTGAGCTGTGTCATCCACGCACGCTCTTCGGGCAAGAAGCCGCTGTTCTTTTTGTTGCCTTTCCAGTTTTTCAGGTCGGCCTCGTTGTGCGCGATGTTGATATCGCCGCACAGGACAAACTCACGACCCTGCTTCAGCGCGTTGAGGTGCGGGGACATGGCGGCTAAAAAACGAAACTTCGCGTCTTGGCGTTCGGGGCCGGATGAGCCGCTGGGAAAGTAGCTGCTGATGATGGACAGCTTTTGTGTGGGCGTGTCAAAGCGCAGCTCGACATAACGGCCTTCGGCATCAAACTCGCCGCCATCAAAACCAACGATCACGTCGCTTGGCTCGTGCTTGGTGTAGACGCCCACGCCGGAGTAGCCTTTTTTCTCGGCATAGTGAAAGTGGCCCTTTAAGCCCGCCAAAGTGTCGAAGTTGCCTTCGATGTCGGGGGCTTGGGCTTTGATTTCTTGGACGCAAATACAATCAGGGTTGGCTTTTTCGAGCCAAGCTTCCACGCCCTTGCGGGTGGCCGAACGAATGCCGTTGAGGTTGAGGCTGGTTAGTTTGAACAAGGAATTTCCCCATGAGTCAGAGTGCAGCTGCCAACGATGCGTTGGCACAAGAATTTGTGCAATTTTCGCTGGATTGTGGCGTACTGAAATTTGGTGAGTTCAAAACCAAGGCTGGCCGCTTGTCGCCTTACTTTTTCAACGCCGGTTTGTTTGACGACGGCGCCAAGCTCGGCAAGCTCGCCAGCTTTTACGCACAGCGCCTCATGCAAAGCGGCATTGAGTTCGACATGATTTTTGGCCCTGCCTACAAAGGCATTCCTTTGGGCGCGGCCGTGGCGATTGAGTTGGCCCGCTTGGGCAAGAACGTTCCCTTTGCCTACAACCGCAAAGAAGCCAAAGACCATGGCGAAGGCGGCAGCTTGGTCGGCGCACCGCTCAAGGGCCGTGTGTTGATCGTGGACGATGTGATGAGCGCGGGGACTGCCGCACGCGAGTCGATTGCGCTTATCAAGGCTGCCGGTGCGACGCCCCACGCGGTGGCGATTGCGTTGGACCGTCAAGAAATGGCGACTGAAAAACAAGCCGACGGTTCGACGAAGGACGTGCCCTACAGCGCCGTGCAATACGTGCGCGAGCAAGTGGGCTTGCAGGTGTGCGCCATCGCAGAGTTGAGCGATTTGTTGACGTACTTGAATGCACAAGACGGCAACGCCATGGGCGAGCATCTGGTACGCACGCAGGCGTACCGCGAGCGTTACGGCGTCAAGTAAGCGCGGGTGGCGTGGCTCGCGAATCAGACCACGATCGGGTTCAGCGCCCCATCCATGCTCATGCAAATGCCCGTGATGTAGCTGGCTTTTGAGGAGGCCAAAAATACCGCGGCATTGGCAATTTCTTCTGGGGTCGCAATGCGCCCGAGAGGGAGCTTGGCAATGGATTGGTTCAACACCTCTTCCGTGCTCACGCCGCGCATGCGCGCATCGGCGGCGAAGCCTTCTTGCAAGCGGTCAGTCAAAGTGAGACCTGGGTTGATGGCATTCACACGCACGCCCTGGGGCCCGTAGGCATTGGCCAATCCCACGCTCGCCAACATCAATGCCGCGTTGGCGGATCCGCCTGCCAAATGAATGGGGCTAGCCACTTTGCCGCCGTTACCGACGATGTTGACCACCGCACCCGAGCGGCGCTGCGCCATGCGTTTGATGGTCGGGTCGATGATGTTGATGTAGGTGAAGTATTTCGCTTGCATGGCATCGGCCCATGCTTGTGGTGTCAATTCATCCACGGGCGTGCGTTTAGCGGCGCCCGCGGAATTCACCAAGATATCGACAGCACCCAGTGCGCCTTCGGCAGCATTCAACGCATCAAGTGCGAGCTGGGCTTGCGTCAAATCAGCGGCAAATATAAAGACCTGGCTTTCAGCAAACTCGGCCTGCAAAACTTGCTGCGCTTTTTGTAAATGTGTGATTTGGCGTGACACCAAGGAGACACGCGCACCTTCTTGTAAAAAGCCGCGTGCACACGCGAGGCCAATGCCTTTGCTGCCTCCGGTGATGAGTACGTGTTTGCCTTGAAGTTGTAAGTCCATGGGTTCCTCCGATGCTGCAATCAGCAGACTATGGCTAAGATGATTTGGGTCTGAATCTACATCTATTGTTCTGCATGAAAACCAATCCCGCTGCCTTCCGTGAACGTTTGCGACACCCTGGCTTGATCGTCGCCCCAGGCGTCTTTGACATGGTGTCTTTACGCCTTGCCGACAGCTTTGGCTTCGATGCTTTGTACATGACAGGCTACGGTACCGTGGCCTCCCACATGGGCTTGCCTGATGCGGGCTTGGCCACTTACACCGACATGGTGGGCCGCGTCACCGCCATGGCCGGCATGGCACGGACGCCCTTGATTGCGGACGGCGACACCGGTTACGGCGGCTTGCTGAACATGCGTCACACGGTGCGTGGCTATGAAGCGGCAGGCGCGGTCGCCATCCAACTGGAAGACCAAGAGTTTCCAAAGAAGTGTGGCCACACCCCGGGACGTCGAGTGATTCCCATGGAAGACATGGTGCGAAAAATTCGTGTGGCGGTTGACGCGCGTTCGTCGCCCGATTTTTTGATCATCGCGCGAACCGACGCCCGAACCACCTTAGGTTTAGACGAAGCGTTGCGACGTGCTGAGGCTTATGCCAAGGCGGGCGCCGATATTTTGTTTGTCGAGTCACCCGAGTCGGAAGAAGAAATGCGACGCATTGGCCAAAGTTTTGATGTGCCACTCGTGGCCAACATGGTGGAGAAGGGGCGCACACCCGTGCTGACGCACGATGAGCTGTCTTCGATCGGCTACAAGATCGCGATCTTCCCCGTGACAGCTTTGTTGGCCAGCGTGCACGCGATGACGCAGGTCTACCAGCAGTTCAAAGACACGGGCTCATCCGCGAACAGCAAAACCGCCTTGTATGACTTTGGTGATTTGACCAAGCTCATGGGCTTTGAAGATGTGTGGGCGTTCGAGAAACGCTACGCAGAAGACTGATGTCATCGTGTAAAGGTAACCCAATGAAAATTTCTATGTACTCACGATTGATCCACAAACGCCACTGGCTCAAGCTTGCTGGCGCGAGCTTTGTGGGGGCGGTGTTGTGTGCCACGCAAGCTGTGGCACAAAGCTATCCCAGCAAACCGATTCGTCTGGTGGTGCCTTTCACGCCAGGTGGCGTGACAGATACCAGTGGACGACTGATTGCTGAACAGCTTTCTAAACGTTTGGGCCAACAGGTGGTGGTCGATAACAAGCCCGGCGCCTCGGGCAACATCGGCACGCAAATGGTGGCCTCTGCGGAGCCCGATGGCTATACCTTGTTGCTGGGGTTTGACGGCACGCTGGTGATCAACCCCCATGTGTTTCCCAAAGTCGGTTTTGACACGGCGAAAGACTTTGCACCGGTTGGAAAAATTGGCGATGCCGTGCTGATCTTGGTGGCTTACCCCGGGACGCCCACCAAGACTTTGAAAGATGTGATCAACTTGTCAAAAACCCAATCGGGTGGTTTGTCATATGGCACCTCAGGCACGGGCGGTACGCCGCACATTGCGGGTGAGCTGTTGAAGGAGCGCACCGGTGCAAACTTGGTACACATTCCCTACAAGGGCGGCGGGCAAGCCATGACCGATGTGCTGGGTGGCAACATTCCGCTGGTGTACACCGCGATTGCGGGCGCGATTCAACACATCAAGACGGGCAAGTTGCACCCTGTGGCTGTGTCGAGTGCGCAGCGCGCCAGCTCATTGCCCGAGGTGCCGACCTTCATTGAGTCGGGCTTGCCGGATTTCGATATCTCCTCTTGGGTCGGCTTGCTTGCACCCGCAAAAACGCCCAAAGCGATCGTGGACAAACTGAATGCCGAATTGAATGCGGTGCTGTCAGACCCCGCCGTGCGCGAACGCTTGAATGGCATGGGCATTGCCGCGACACCCAGCAGCGCAGATAAGTTTGCGCAAGAGATACAGCGCGATCTCACCCGCTACGCAAGCGTGGTGAAGTCGGCCGGCATCAAATTAGATCAGTGAGGAAAGGTTACGCAGCCACGCCTGCGTAACCCATGGTCTGCGGTAGCCACAGCACCAGTTGTGGGAAGAAGGTCAGGGCCAACAGCAGCCCCAGCAGCAGACCCAAAAACAACCAACCCTCGCGCATCATCTCGCCGATCGGGATGCCCGTGAGGGCTTTGGTCACAAACAGCAACATGCCAAAGGGCGGGTGAATCAGGCCAATCATCATGTTGAGCACCACCAGCACGCCGAAGTGAACCAAGTCAATGCCCAAGGCGTTGACAGCGGGCAGCAGCATGGGCACAAACACCAGCAGCAGCACCGACACATCCAAGAAGCAGCCGAGCACCAAGAACATCACGTTGACCATCAACAAGAACTGAATACGGCTGAGGTGCATGCTGTCCACCCACGCGGCCATGTGCTGTGGCACCTGTTCGGCGGTGAAGGCGTAGTTCAAGATGAACGAGCCCGCCAAGATGATGGTGATGACGGCACTGGCGCGGGTGGACGCCATCACCACGCCCCAGAAGCTGCGCCACGTCAGCGCGCGGTACACCACGGTGGACAAGATCAAGGCGTGCAGTGCGGCCACCGCGGCGGCTTCCGTCGGTGTGAACGCGCCCGAGTAAATGCCGCCTAACAGCACGATGGGCATGGACAACGGCAATGCACCGCGAAACAAAATGCCAGGCCATGCATGCATGGGAATGGGGTCTTCACGCGGCATGTTGCGTTGGGTGGCGATGATGTGCACGGCCCCCATCATCAATAGCGTCATCAACAAACCGGGCACCACGCCACCTAAGAACAACGCACCCACGGAGGCGCCCGACACGAGGGCGTAAATCACCATCGGAATCGACGGCGGGATGATGGGGCCGAGCGTGGCACTGGCCACCACCACGGCACCGGCAAAGCCGCGTGAGTATTCGGGCTTCTTGAGCATTTGGCGAATCGTTACCAGGCCTGGGCCTGCGGCATCGGCAATGGCGCTGCCACTCATGCCCGAGAAGATGACGCTGACCAAAATATCCACCTGCGCCAAACCGCCACGCATGCGGCCCACAAGGATGCTGCAGAAGTCAAAAATGCGTTCACTCACTGTGCCTGCGTTCATCAAGTTGGCCGCAAACACAAACAGTGGGACGGCCAGCAGCACATAGCTGTTGTACAGGCCGTTGCTCACTTGCTCGGCGACCAGCCCCAAGTCTTGGCCTTTGGTGATGAGGTAAGCCACGCCCGACATGAGCATGGAAAAACCAATGGGCATGCGCAACAACATGCCCAACACCAACACGGCGGCAAGCGCCGCGAGGGGGGACAAGGTCATGGGGCGGCCTCGTGCGTTTCAAGGCCTTGGTTGTTCATGGCTTGCACCAAACCGTGCCAACTGCGTGCGGCCAGCGACACCAAGAGCAGCACGAACGGCAGAAATACCCATTCAAACGACAGCCCCAGCACGGCGGTTTTTTCGCGTGCCATGAAGTGCACATATTCCCAGCTGGCAGGGATTGCCGCAATTGCCAAGCCGCCGATGAGGGTGTGGCCCACCATGCGCATGAGGCGACGTGTGGCGGGGCCGACGCTGTTCCACACAAGGTCGAACATCACATGTTCTTTTTCTGGCACCACAAATGCACAGGCCCACAAGATGACCCACAGGTACAAGATGACGGCGAGTTCATCGCTCCACGGCAGCGGCTGGTTAAAACCAAAACGTGCGGCGATTTGCACGAGAAAAGTGAGGAACAGGGCTAAGAAAAGCAGGCCACCGATGGCCTTGGCCAGCATGCCAAGCCATCCAGTAATTTTTTGCAAAAGCATCGCTTACTTGGTCGCGTTGATGCGCTCAATCAAGCCTTTGGGCCAGTTTTGCGCCATCTCAGATTTGTCGTAGGCCGCCTGTACCGCTTTGCGGAACGCGGCTTGGTCAGGCGTGTTCACTTTCAAACCTTGTTTCTTAAAGAAGTCCAAAATTTGCGCTTCTTCTTTGATGCGGTTGTCGTTGTTGAACTTGGCGGCGGCTTGTGCGGCGGCTTTGAGGTTTTTTTGCTCGGTGACCGTCAGGCTGTTCCATGTCTTGTTGGACACGGCAATGAACAAACTGTCGACCAAGTGGTGGGTCAACACAATTTGCTGCGTCACTTCGTAAAACTTGGCTGCTCGCACGGTGGGCAGTGGGTTGTCTTGGCCGTCGATCGTGCCGGTTTTGAGGCCCATGTACACCTCGCCAAATGCGAGAGGCGTGGCGGTCGCGCCCAGTGAGTCACCCAAGAACAACCACTCTTTCGAGCCGGGCATGCGCAGCTTGACGCCTTTGAGGTCGGCAGGTGTGTTGACCTTGCGTGTATCGCGCAAGGTGAGCTCGCGCGTGCCCAAATAGGCGGTGGCCAAAATCGTGACATCCATTTTTTCGGCGGCGAGTTTGAACAGCTCCTCGCCGATGGGGCCGTTGAACACCTTTTGCTGGTGCTTGGGGTCGCGGATGACGTAGCCTGCGGTGAAGATCGAAAACTCGGGCACCAGCTTGGCAATGTCAAACGCGGAGATGGAGGCCAACTCCAAATTGCCGCGTGCCATCGCGGCGGGTTCGGTGCCTTGCTTGAACAAAGAACCGTTGAGGTTGATTTGTACGTCGTAGGCGTTGGGCGCTGATTTGTTCAGCGACTCTTTGAACACCTCCCACATCTTGCCGTGCCAGTCGTCAGGCACGGCGGGGCTGGAGATGCGTAACAGAGGTTTGGTTTGTGCAAATGCCGTGGATGAGGTCATGGCCATCAGCGTTGAGGCGGTGACCCAGCCTAGCAACGTACGGCGAAGCAAGGGGAATGTGTTCATTGTTTCTCTCCTCGGTGGTGGCTGCTTTAGCTCAGCTTCTTCATCAACAGTTCATTGACTTGCGCAGGGTTGGCTTTGCCTTTGCTGGCCTTCATGATGGGGCCGACCAAACCGTTCAACGCTTTGGCATTGCCCGCCTTGAACTCTTCCACGTTCTTAGGGTTGGCGGCCAGCACCTCGTCGATGATGGCTTCCAACGCGCCTGTGTCGTTGATTTGTTTGAGGCCTTTGGCTTCGATGAGGGCGTCGACATCGCCTTCGCTACCGGAGGGGCCTTCTTTGTTCCAAAGGCCTTCAAACACCTGGCGCGCCGCGCTGTTGCTGATGGTGTTGTCGGTGATGCGGCTGATCAGTGCGCCCAGTTGCGCGGCGCTGACGGGGATGTTCTCAAACGTTACCTCGCCGCTGTTGAGGCGGCGCGACACTTCGCCCATGATCCAGTTGCTGGCCAATTTGGGTTGGCCGCAGGCCTTGGCCGTGGCTTCAAAGTAAGCGGCAGCGGCTTTGCTTTGTGTGAGCAAGGTGGCATCGTATTCAGGCAGCCCGTAGTCTTTGACAAAGCGCTCAGCCATCACGCGAGGCAGCTCCGCCATTTCACTTCTGACGCGCGCCACCCAATCGCGACCAATCACCAAAGGGGGCAGGTCTGGGTCTGGGAAGTAACGGTAGTCGGCGGCGTCTTCCTTGGTGCGCATGGCGCGGGTTTCGCCGGTGTCTGGGTCGAACAGCACGGTGGCTTGCTCAATCGCGTGGCCGTCTTCGATTTGGTCGATTTGCCAACGCACTTCATAGTCGATGGCTTGCTGCATGAACTTGAAGCTGTTCAAGTTTTTGATTTCGCGGCGTGTGCCCAAGGGCCCACCGGGTTTGCGCACAGACACGTTCGCATCACAACGGAACGAACCTTCTTGCATGTTGCCGTCGCAGATGCCGACCCAGGTCACGATCTTGTGCAGCTCTTTGGCGTAGGCCACGGCTTCGTCGCTGCTGCGCATGTCGGGCTGGGTCACGATTTCCAGCAGCGGTGTGCCAGCGCGGTTCAGGTCAATGCCGGAATGGCCCCGTCCATTGCCAATGGACGCTCCCAAGCTCGAGTCTTCGTGCAGTGATTTGCCTGCGTCTTCTTCGAGGTGGGCGCGCTCCAAGCGCACCGTTTTGTGCACCGTCTCTTTGCCTTCTTCCAAAAAGAAAGACACCTCGCCGCCTTGCACCACCGGAATTTCAAACTGGCTGATTTGGTAGCCCTTGGGCAGATCGGGGTAGAAGTAATTTTTACGCGCAAAGATGCTGCGCTCGGCGATGTGTGCGTTGACGGCCAAACCGAACTCAATCGCGCGTTCGACCGCACCAATGTTCATCACAGGCAGTGTGCCGGGCAGGGCCATGTCAACGGCGCAGGCTTGCGTGTTGGGCTCAGCACCAAAGGCCACCGAGGCGCGGCTGAAAATTTTGCTCTGTGTGGAGAGTTGTGCGTGGGTTTCAAAGCCGATGACGACTTCGTAGCCTTGGACTAATTTGGGTGCAGTCATTTAAACGCCCTCCGGCTTGGCGTTGTGAAAATCGGTGTTCAGCTGGTATTGGTGCGCCACGTTGAGCAAACGTGCTTCTTGCAAATAGTTGCCAATCAGTTGCATGCCAACGGGCATGTGGCCTTCGCCAAAGCCCACAGGCACGCTCATGCCAGGCAAACCAGCGAGTGAGGCGGGCAGCGTGAAAATGTCGGCCAAGTAGTCCGCCAATGGGTCGCTGGCGTTGTTGCCCAGTTTCCATGCGACGGTGGGGGCCACGGGGCCTGCAATCACGTCGCACTCACCAAAGGCGCGCTGGAAATCGTCCGCAATCATGCGGCGAATTTTTTGCGCTTGCAGGTAATAGGCGTCGTAGTAGCCGTGGCTCAACACATACGCGCCGGTCATGATGCGGCGCTTGACCTCTTCACCAAAACCTTCAGCGCGGGTCTTTTTGTACATGCTCACGAGGTCGGTGTAGGTGGAAGCGCGGTGGCCAAACTTCACGCCATCAAAGCGGCTCAGGTTGGAGCTGGCTTCGGCGGGCGCGATGATGTAGTACACCGGAATGGCCAGCTCGGTGCGAGGCAGCGTGATGGGTACGAGCTTGGCGCCTTGGGCTTCAAGCGTTTTGAGTGCGGCGTCAATCGCGGTGCGCACGTCGGCGGCGAGGCCGTCGCCAAAAAACTCTTTGGGAATACCGATGCGCAGGCCTGCCAAGCTGTCGCCCAGCTTGGCAGAGAAGTTCTCAGCAGGTACATCGAGCGAAGTTGAGTCGCGGTCGAGGTCGGCACCGCACATGGCGGACAGCAACAAGGCGCAGTCTTCGGCGCTGCGGGCCATGGGACCCGCTTGGTCGAGGCTGGAGGCGTAGGCAATCATGCCGTAGCGCGAGGCGCGGCCATAGGTGGGCTTGATGCCGGTGATGCCGCAAAAGCTGGCGGGTTGGCGAATCGAGCCGCCGGTGTCAGTGCCCGTCGCAGCAGGGGCCAAACGCGCCGCCACAGCGGCAGCGCTACCGCCCGATGAACCACCGGGAATGCGCGAGGTGTCCCAAGGGTTGGTCACCGCGCCGTAGGCTGAGTTTTCGTTGGCAGAGCCCATGGCGAACTCGTCGCAATTGACCTTGCCCAAAGACACCATGCCAGCGGCGTTTAACTTTTGCACCACGGTGGCGTCAAACGGTGATCTGTAGCCGCTCAAAATTTTGGAGCTAGCGGTGGTGGCGAAATCGCGTGTAACGAACACGTCTTTGTGGGCAATTGGCACGCCCTCCAGCGCACCAGCTGTGCCAGCGGCGATGCGGGCATCGCTCGCTTGGGCCTGAGCCAGTGTGACTTCGCTGTCGATGTCCAAAAACGCGTTGTGCGGGTTGCCGCCGGTGCGGGCCAAAAAGGCAGTGGCCACTTCGACCGCGCTGACTTGTTTGGTTTTGAGTGTTTGGGCCAGTTCGGCCACGCTCATGTCATGCAAAGTTGTCATGCGAA
>CANCGU010000033.1 GCA_947377705.1 Comamonadaceae bacterium | reverse complement strand
CAAGTTCCAGTAGTAGGGCTGTGTGTATTCCAAGCCACCAATGTTGTCCACGCCAATGTTGGGCGGCAAGTGGCCCGACTTGCGCTGACAGGTGGTGAAACTGGCGTTGTGCATCACGGTGTGTGCGGGGTCTACAAAATCAATGCGATCTGCATTGCCGTAGGCGTTGTTTTTCAGGAGCCGGTAGTTGGGCTGCGTGAAAAAGCCTTCAAAAGCGTCTAGGTGCAAATCGAGGGCCGGGCCTTGGTACACATTGCCAGATTGGTTGATGTAGACATGGCCGCGCGCCTGCGCCAGATCATTGACTTGGTCGTAATCAATCTTGTCGGCTTTGAGCAACAGCTCGCCACGGCGCAAAACCACTTGGCCTTCGAGCACCGTTTGTTGGTTGGTGCGTTCGTTGAGCGTGTCACTTTGCACATACGTGGGCAATTGCTTGCGTGTTTCAGACGAAATGCCTTCTTGCAGCAAGCTGCTGGGCCTTAAAACCAGGGGCGTTCCCGTGGCCGTTTGTGCTTGTGCGCTGATTTGTCCGGCCAGCATGCCCATCACCAGCCACGACAGGGCGCGAATTTGGCGGTGAAAATCAGGCAACAACATCAAAACAGGAAAACCTCGTTTGTAGAATTTAGATTATCCATGAGCACACCCCCTATTCCCCAGCCTTCGGGCACATCTCTCCAGGTCCCTCAAGGTGCCCCCATTGAATGGGCGCAGCCCGATCGCCAAGCCGCCTTCCACCAGTGGCTAGACGCCCAAGCGAGCACCCACGGTGTGCTGCCAGCCACTGTGCGGGCCGCCTCCGCCGATGCCAGTTTTAGGCGCTATTTCCGTGTCGACACCGCCAACGGTTCGTGCATCGTCATGGATGCTCCGCCCGACAAAGAAAACTGCGAGCCCTTTGTGCGAATCGCGCGTTTAATGTTGGATGCGGGCCTCTACGCCCCAGGCATCTTGGCGTGGGACGCGCCACAAGGCTTCATGTTGCTGGACGATATTGGCTCGCAAACCATGATGGACGTCATCAACCGTGACGACCCGCAAGCCAACCACGGCCTGTACATGCGCGCCCTCGATGCCTTGTTGGCGCTGCAACAAAGCAGCCGTCCTGGCGTGTTGCCGGCGTATGACGAGGCCTTGCTACAACGCGAGCTGTCGCTGTTCCCCGATTGGTACCTCACCCAGCACCGCCAGTTGCAAATCGACGGGACCCAACGCGAGATGTTGGATAAAACTTTCAAGACCATCGTGCAACGCAACTTGGCCGCACCCAACGTGTATGTGCACCGCGACTTCATGCCGCGCAATTTGATGATGCCGCACGATGCGGCAGAAAAACGCTTGGGCGTGTTGGACTTCCAAGACGCGGTTTACGGCCCCGTCACCTACGACATGGCCAGCCTCATGCGCGATGCGTTTTTGACGTGGGAAGAAGACTTTGTGCTCGACGTCACCATCCGCTATTGGGAACGTGCCCGCAAACTTGGGCTGATGGACTTCGAAGATTGGCACAACGACTTTGGCGCGTTCTACCGCGCTGTGGAGTGGATGGGTTTGCAACGCCACCTCAAAGTGGCCGGCATCTTTGCACGCCTGACCCTGCGTGATGGCAAGCCCAAATACTTGGCTGATGCGCCGCGCTTCATTCGCTACATCCGTTCGACGGCCAGCCGTTACAGCGAACTCACGCCCCTGCTGCGTTTGATTGACAAGATTGAAGGCACAGAACCCGCCATCAGCTTGGCCTTCCCCCGCCTCACGCCCGGCGGACGGGGTTAACGTGGCGCGCTTTTATTGCCCCCTGTCCTTGCTGCCCGGCCAAGTGGTGGACCTTCCCCCCACAGCGGCTCGCCATGTGCAAGTGCTGCGCATGCAGCCCGGCCACATGCTGACCTTGTTCAACGGGGAAGGCGGTGAATTCTCGGCCGAAGTGCAACACATGGGCCGTAGCGATGTGCGTGTGGTCGTGGGCGAGCACCGCGATGTGGAGTGCGAAGCGTCTGTGCAGGTACACCTCGCCGTGGGCATGCCCGCCAACGAACGCATGGATTGGCTCGTGGAAAAAGCCACCGAGCTGGGCGTGCACCGCATCACCCCTTTGATGACCGAACGCAGTGTGGTGCGCCTGACCGGCGAGCGCGCAGAAAAAAAGCAAGCCCATTGGCAAGCCGTGGCCGCCAGTGCCAGTGAGCAGTGCGGGCGCAACCGCGTGCCCATCATTGATGCGCCTGAGCGCTTAGACGCGTGGCTGGCCCGTCAAACGCCACAGGCGGACGTGGTGCATGGGGTGTTGTCGCTGCATGCGAGCACACAGCCTTTGAACGCTTTACGCGATGGTGCTGCTGTGCGGCCCAAGGCTTGGGTTTTGCTCAATGGCCCTGAAGGCGGCTTGACCGATGCCGAAGATGCTGCGGCGCGTGCCAAAGGCTTTGCGGCGCTGAGCTTGGGCGAGCGGGTGCTGCGGGCGGAAACGGCGGCGTTGGGTGCCTTGGCGCTGCTTACTTTGGCCTGATGCGTCGTGGTTTAAGTTCGTTCGAACTTAAACACCGCCGTCCCCGCCATCAAGTTTGGCCACATTGCCACACGTTGACCGTTTTGCAAGCCAAATGAATCGGTGACCTGTAAACCGTTTTTCTCGGCGAGCACCTCGAAGTCTTTGAACGTGCCGACGCGGATGTTGGGCGTGTCGTACCACTGGTAGGGCAAGCGCTTGGTCACGGGCATGCGCCCCTGCAAAATGCTCAGGCGGTTGGGCCAGTGCGCAAAGTTGGGGAAAGCCACGATGCCGGTTTTGCCCACGCGTGCGGTTTCGCGCAACATGGTTTCGGCGTTGCGCAGGTGTTGCAAGGTGTCGATTTGCAGCACCACGTCAAATGATTGGTCGGCAAATACGCTCAAACCCAAATCAAGGTTGAGTTGCAACACATTCACGCCGCGTTGCACGCAGGCGTGCACATTGGTGTCGTCAAGCTCTACGCCGTAGCCGGTGCAGCTTTTGTGTTGTTGCAAGTGAGCGAGCAGAGCGCCGTCACCGCAACCGAGGTCGAGCACGCGGCTGCCTTGGGGCACGAGGGCTGCAATGGCGGTCAAGGTGTCATGGGTCATGCGGCGCCTCCTGCGTGTGTCACCGAGGTCAGTTCATGGTGGATGCGCGCAAAGTACGAGCGCACCACATTCATGTAACGCGCATCGTCCAACAAGAAGGCATCGTGACCGTGCGGCGCGTCGATTTCGGCGTAGCTCACATCGCGCTGGTTGTCCAACAAGGCTTGCACCATTTCGTGGCTGCGTGCCGGTGAAAAGCGCCAATCGGTGCTGAAGCTCACCAGCAAAAATTTGGCGGTTGTGCGTGCAAATGCGGCCGATAAATTACCGCCGTAAGTGCGCGCGGGATCGAAGTAATCGAGCGCGCGGGTGATGAGCAAATAGGTGTTGGCGTCAAAGTACTCGCTGAACTTGTCGCCTTGGTAGCGCAAGTAGCTTTCGATTTGAAACTCCACGTCTTGCGTGGAGTACTTGTAGCCTGTGGCGCTGCCCACGACTGCATCACGCAGTTCGCGGCCAAACTTCTCGTTCATCACATCGTCGCTCAGATACGTGATGTGGCCCACCATGCGGGCGATGCGCAAACCACGTTGCGGCACAACGCCGCGCTCATAAAAGTGGCCGCCATGAAAATCGGGGTCGGTCACGATGGCGCGTCGCGCCACTTCGTTGAAGGCGATGTTCTCGGCCGTGAGGTTGGGCGCACTCGCCACCACCACGGCGTGGCGCACACGGTCTGGGTATTGCAGCGTCCAGCTCAGGGCTTGCATGCCACCCAAGCTGCCGCCTAAAACGGCAGCGAGTTGGGTGATGCCTAAGCGGTCGAGCAACAAGGCTTGGGCATTCACCCAGTCTTCCACCGTCACCACAGGGAAGTCCGCGCCGTACACACGACCTGTGTCGGGGTGAATGTCCATGGGGCCGGTAGAACCAAAGCAAGAACCAAGGTTGTTCACGCCAATCACAAAGAAGTGGTGGGTGTCCACGGGCTTGCCGGGGCCAATCATGTTGTCCCACCAGCCTTCGCTTTTGTCTTGGCCTTCGTACACGCCTGCGACGTGGTGCGAGGCGTTGAGTGCGTGGCACACCAGCACCGCGTTGGAGCGGTCGGCGTTGAGCGTGCCGTAGGTCTCAAAGGCGAGTGTGTAGTCGCGCACTTGCGCGCCGCTTTGCAGGGCGAGGGGCTCGGCAAAGTGCATCGCTTGGGGTGTGGCGATCATGGGTGTTGCATTCAAGGTCATGCGGTCACTCTTGTGGATTCACCAAAATTATTCGCCAATCGGGCGAAGGTGTTTGCCAGCAATGCCAGCCAGTTCAAACATGGTCACTTGGGGCTTGCCAAAAACGGTTAAGAGTTTGGCATCGGCGTTGATGGCGCGTTTGTTGGTGGCGTCTTGCAAGCCGTTGGCCTTGATGTAGTCCCACAACTTTTTGATCACCTCGGTGCGAGCCACAGCTTCGGCGCCAATCACGTTGGCCAAGTCGGCGCTGGGCAAATAGCCTGCGGTGACTTTGCGTGGTGCTTTGGGCTTGGCCACTTTTTCGGCTTTGGCCTTAGTTTTGGTCGATGACGTGGCCTTGGTGGTTTTAGCCGGCACTTTTTTGCCCGCTGCTTTGATGAGCGCGTTGGTGGTGGGCGTCTTGCCGCCTTTGGGCGGGTACTTGCTCACGCGGGGCTCGAACGCAAAGTTCACCTTGCCCGCTTCTGGGTCCCACTGCAAGAAGGCTTTGAATGAACGACGCGTGCGCATGGACACAAACTTGTCGAGCAAATCGGTTTTGCCCTCTGCCAGCAGCTTTTGCATTTGCTCCACCGCGACGGGTTGCTGCAAGATGATCTTGCCGCTTTTGAAGTCGCAGCTCGGCGTGGCTTGCGCGTGTGTGGGCACGGCTTTGCTGCACACATAGTTGCTGCCATGTTCGTGCACGGGGCTGCCGCACTTGGGGCAGTTGCCCAGTGAGGGGGCATCGCCGAATTCCACGATTTCGCCCGAGTCTGCGCCGTCGTCACCAAAGTCGAATTCGAGTTTCCAGTTTTGGTCTTCTTCGCTGTACTTGAGGGCGATCTCAGCCGTGAAGGGCCAGCCCGCTTTAGAGCGGAAGCCGTCGAGTGGGCCAATCTTTTTGTCGGTCAAGAACTGTTCCACTTCGGCCACGTCAAAGGTGCGGCCGCCTGGTATTTTGCTGATGGAGAAGCCGCAACCTGCACCGTTTTCGCCCGAATCAGACGCGCTGCCGTCTTTGCCCACGCAGGCGTAGCGGCGGTAGTTTTCTTTCACCACGCCGCCGCACTTGGGGCACGGTGTTTTGAGCGTGGCGTAGTCACCGGGGATGGTGTCGCGGTCAAACTCTTTGGCCTTTTTGACGATGTGCTCGGTCATCTCGGCAATCTCGCGCATGAAGGCTTCGCGGCTGAGTTGGCCGTGTTCCATGAGCGAGAGCTTGTGTTCCCAGCCGCCCGTGAGTTCGGGCTTGGACAACTCTTCCACACCCAAGCCGCGCAGCAGGGTGAACAGCTGGAAGGCCTTGGCGGTAGGAATCATCTCGCGGCCATCGCGGATGAGGTATTTTTCGTTGAGCAAACCTTCGATGATGGCTGCGCGCGTGGCCGGTGTGCCCAAGCCTTTTTCTTGCATGGCTTCGCGGAACTCGTCGTCCTCCACCAACTTGCCTGCGCCTTCCATCGCGCCCAGCAACGTGGCTTCGCTGTAGCGTGCGGGGGGGCGTGTTTTGAGGCCTTTGGCATCCGCAGATTCGTTCTTGGCCGATTCGCCTGCTTTCAAAGCGACGAGCGTCTTGCCGTCTTCTTCGTTGTCAGACGCTTCTTGCGCGGCGTCTTTGCCGTACACGGCCATCCAACCGGCGTTGACCAACACTTTGCCTTCGGTGCGGAAGTGGTGCTCTTTGCCCGCCGCTTTGACCGTGCTGATGCGCGTGGTCACCATGTATTCGGCGCTGGGGAAGAACACCGCCATGAAGCGACGCACCACCAAGTCGTACAGCTTTTGCTCGGCTTCAGACAAACCGCTGGGCGCTTGCAAGGTCGGGATGATCGCAAAGTGATCACTGACCTTTTTGTTGTCAAACACACGGGGCAGTTTGCGCACGTAGTTGTTGTTCAGCGCCACGGTGGCGTGTTGCTCTAAGTGCTTCATGCCGCTGTCAGCGAGCATGGTGAAAGTGTCTTTCACCACGGCCACATAGTCTTCCGGCAAGTGGCGTGAATCGGTACGTGGGTAGGTCAGCGCTT
Organism: Comamonadaceae bacterium; assembly: GCA_947377705.1. The sequence goes on along the minus strand of CANCGU010000033.1, from coordinate 10,041 downwards.
TGTGGCGCTCGTACAAGCTTTGCGCCAAGGCCAAGGTGGTTTTGGCGGAGAAGCCAAAGCGGCCGTTGGCTTCGCGTTGCAGCGAGGTCAGGTCAAACAAACCGGGGCTGGCCTTGGTGGTCGGCTTGCTTTCTTCGGTGACGGTGGCGAGTTGGTTGCGCACGGCGTCGGCAATGGCCAAAGCTTCGGCTTCGCTCCACACACGGTCGTGTTTTTTCTCGGCGTCTTCGGCGTCTTTTTTGTGCTCGGGGTTGAACCACTTGGCGGGGTAGGCGCCTGCTTCAACCTTGAATGACGCGTGAATTTCCCAGTAGTCACGGCTGATGAACTTGCGAATTTGTTCTTCGCGCTCCACCACCACCGACAGCGTGGGCGTTTGCACACGGCCCACCGTGGTCAAGAAGAAACCACCTTCGCGCGAGTTGAAGGCGGTCAGGGCGCGTGTGCCGTTGATGCCCACCAGCCAATCGGCTTCGGAGCGGCTGCGTGCGGCATCGGCCAAGCCTTGCATTTGCTTTTCGCTGCGCAGCGATTCAAAGCCATCGCGAATCGCTTGCGGTGTCATGGACTGCAACCACAGGCGCTTCACGGGTTTGTCGAGCGACTTCTTGCCGCCCGCGTATTGCTCGATCAAGCGGAAGATCAATTCACCTTCGCGGCCCGCGTCACAGGCGTTGATGAGGGCGGTCACGTCTTTGCGTTTGGCCAGCTTCACCACCGCGTTCAGACGGCTCTTGGTTTTTTCGACCGGCTTCAAGTCGAAGAAGGGGGGAATCACGGGCAGGTTGGCGAAGCTCCACTTGCCGCGCTTGACGTCAAATTCTTCGGGCGCTTGGATTTCCACCAAATGACCGACGGCACTGGAGACGACATAGGTGTCGCTCTCAAAGTGATCGTCGTGTTTTTCGAACTTCCCCGCCACAGGCGTGAGTGCGCGCACGATGTCTTGCGCGACCGAAGGTTTTTCGGCAATCACCAGGGTTTTGCTCATTTCAAAGTTCCTTAAAAACTGACCACTACAATTCGCTTCTCTCGCGTGCGCACGCGCGCCCACGGGCGCGCACGCACATGCGTACGTATTTAAGTTAACAGAAAAATAGCGTGTCCAAAAAATCTACCGCCCAACCTCTCGCGCCGATCAAAGGCCGTCGCATTCAAACCCGTCGTTCAGGCGTGCATGGCAAAGGCGTTTTTGCGCTGACCGATTTCGCCAAAGGTGAGACCATCATTGAGTACGTGGGCGAGATCATCAGCTGGAAAGAGGCCTTGCGCCGCCACCCGCACGACCCCACCGACCCCAACCACACGTTTTACTTTCACATCGACGAAAAGCATGTGATTGACGCCAAGCACGGCGGCAACTCCTCGCGTTGGATCAACCATTCGTGCAAGCCCAGCTGCGAGCCCGACGAGGTGGACGGCCGTATTTTCATCAAAGCCATACGCGATATCAAAGCAGGCGAAGAGCTGAACTACGACTATGGCTTGGTCATCGACGCGCCGCTGACGGACAAGCTCAAACTCGAATACCCCTGCTGGTGCGGCGCTAAAAAGTGTCGTGGCACTTTGTTGTCTTCCACGTCTGAATTTCCGAAAGACGAAAAATCCAAAGCGAAGAAAGCGGACAAAGGCAGCGCTAAAGCCAAAGCGAAAAAACGCTGAACCGCATGATCTGGCCCGCTGAAGACCTCTGGCTTGCGATGGTTGCTTTGCAGCCGGGGTTGACGGTTGAGGTGCTGCCAGAGATTGACTCCACCAACACCGAGCTGATGCGCCGAGCGCGTGCGGGCCAAACCGAGCCCGTGCTGTTGGTGGCAGAGACCCAAACCGCAGGTCGTGGCCGCCTAGGCCGCCCTTGGCATGGCGAAGTGGGCCATGCTCTGACCTTCTCTTTGGGCCTCATGCTCAAGCCTGCCGATTGGTCGGGCCTCTCGTTGGCCGTGGGCTTGTGCCTGGCCCGCAGCTTGGACCCGCAGAGCGAGCTAGGGGTGCGTCTGAAGTGGCCCAACGACTTGTGGGTGAAGCGCCCCCATACGCCGACAGGCTGGGGCAAATTGGCGGGTATCTTGATTGAGACGGCCCAGCCCTCCGGCATGAGCCACAGCGGCGACCAAGCACGAGATCAGGGGCGCTATTGCGTGGTGGGCATTGGGCTCAACATCGCACCACCTGTGGCCGAGGGCTTGTCGACGGCGCCATTGGGCCTGCAAGACCTGCAAAATGACATCACCGCACCCGAGGCCTTGGCCAAGGTGGCCGCGCCCTTGCTGGCGACCTTGCTGGCGTTTGAACGCACAGGCTTTGCGCCGCTCCAAAACGCTTTCAACGCCCGCGATGCTTTGCACGACCTGCCCGTCACCTTGAGCAATGGCCGACAAGGCGTGGCGCGGGGCGTCGACGCCACAGGTGCGTTGCTGGTGGACACCGAGCAAGGCCAAGAAGCCATCAGCAGCTCAGAGGTGAGCGTGCGGCCGGTTTAACGCATACAGGCTGAACGCGTAAATCAACAAACGAAGGTGGTTTTATGAATTCAAAATATTTTTGGCGCAATGTGGTCTATGTCTTGGCCGCCATCAACCTGTTGTTTTGGCTGTGGAACGATGGCGGTTTGCGCTTCTTGGGTCTTGGCCCCAAGCCTGTGCAAGAACCGCATCGTGTAGAAAACCAAGTGGACCCAGAGCTGCTGACGATCAAGCCTGCGGCATCTGCCGCATCTTCGCGCTAAGGCTTGATCAATCTCCGCACGATCAGTTGCGAATCAGGTGGTCAAAGGCAGACAACGCCGCTTTTGCACCCTCACCCGCCGCAATGATGATTTGCTTGTAGGGCACGGTCGTGCAGTCACCCGCAGCAAACACGCCGGGCATGCTGGTGTGACCTTTGGCATCCACCACGATTTCGCCAAACTTGCTCAGCTCCAACGAACCCTTCAAGAACTCGGTGTTGGGCACCAAGCCGATTTGTACGAACACGCCTTCCAGCTCAATGTGGTGCACAACGTCGGTGGCGCGGTCTTTGTAGCTCAGGCCATTGACCTTGCCGCCTTCGCCGGTGATTTCGGTGGTTTGGGCGTTGGCATGGATGGTCACGTTGGGCAAGCTCTTGAGCTTGTTGACCAACACGGCATCGGCTTTGAGCTGGTCTGCAAACTCAATCAAGGTGACGTGTTCAACAAGGCCTGCCAAATCAATGGCGGCTTCCACGCCTGAGTTGCCGCCGCCGATCACGGACACGCGCTTGCCTTTGAACAAGGGGCCGTCGCAGTGCGGGCAGTAGGCCACGCCTTTGTTTTTGTACTCGGCTTCGCCGGGCACGTTCACATTGCGCCAACGTGCACCTGTAGACAAGATGACGCTCTTGGCTTTGAGGATGCCGCCGTTTTCTAAGTGCACCTCAGTCATGCCGCCGGTTTGTTCGGCAGACACAATTTTGCTGGCGCGTTGCATGGCCATGATGTCCACGCCGTAGTGCTGCACCTGCGCTTCGAGGTCAGCGGCGAGTTTGGGGCCGTTGGTCTCGAGCACCGAGATGTAGTTCTCAATCGACATGGTGTCGTTCAACTGGCCACCGAAACGCTCGGCTGCGATACCGACGCGGATACCTTTGCGGGCTGCATACACAGCGGCGGCGGCACCAGCAGGGCCACCACCCACGATCAACACGTCGTAAGGGGTTTTCTCGCTCATCTTCACGGCATCGCGGGCAGCAGCGTTGGTGTCGAGCTTGGCCACGATTTCTTCCACGCTCATGCGGCCCGAGCCAAACACTTGGCCGTTCAAGAACACCATGGGCACGGCCATGATTTGGCGCTCTTCCACTTCCTTTTGGAACGCGCCACCTTCGATCACCACGGTCTTGACCTTGGGGTTGACGATGGCCATGAGCGAGAGGGCTTGCACCACGTCTGGGCAGTTGTGGCAGCTCAGGGACATGTAGACCTCGAAGTTGAAGTCGCCCCCATCAACAGGCGTTAAGCCCTTGATGCTGTCAATCACATCTTGCTCCGCCTTAGGTGGGTGACCGCCCGTCCACAACAGGGCCAACACCAAAGAGGTGAACTCGTGGCCCAATGGCAAACCTGCAAACCGCACGCCTTGGGTTTCGTTCTCGCGAACCACGACGAATGACGGTTTGCGTGCGTCGGTGCCTGAGGTGTCGAGCGTGACTTTGTCAGACAAGCCCACGATGGTGTTGAGCAGATCGCCCATGTCTTTGCCAGTCTCGCTGTCGTCGAGTGAGGCGATCAAGCGGATGGGCTGGCGCAACATGCCAAGGTATTGTTGAAGTTGGGTTTTGAGTGCGTCGTCGAGCATGGTGTTCTCCTATTTCGGGGTGCATGAACTTAAGGTCATGCGCTTGTGGCGCTGTCCTAGTGGGGTTCAAAGGGGTGGGTAATTCGTTGAGTACAGCGCACGCTGGTGTGCCAATGTGCGCTGCGCTCAACGACCTGCGCTAGCAGGTGTTGATCAATCATCGCCCTGCGTCAGCAGGGTTTAACTGGGGCAAATTAGATCTTGCCGACCAAGTCGATGGAAGGCGCCAAAGTCTTCGCGCCTTCTTTCCACTTCGCTGGGCACACTTGGCCTGGGTTGGCGGCGGTGTACTGAGCCGCTGTCAACTTGCGCAGTGTTTCAGACACGTCGCGAGCGATTTCGTTGGAATGGACTTCCATGGTCTTGATCATGCCTTCTGGGTTGATCACGAACGTGCCGCGCAAAGCCAAGCCGTCTTCTTCGATGTGCACGCCAAAAGCGCGAGTCAGCTTGTGCGTGGGGTCGCCCACCAATGGGAACTTGGCTTTGCCCACAGCGGGTGAAGTCTCGTGCCACACTTTGTGTGAGAAGTGGGTGTCGGTGGTGATGATGTACACCTCAGCGCCGGCTTTTTGGAAGGCAGCGTAGTTGTCAGCTGCGTCTTCGATTTCTGTGGGGCAGTTGAAAGTGAAAGCGGCTGGCATGAAGATGAACACGTTCCACTTGCCTTTGAGCGTGGCTTCTGTCACTTCGATGAATTTGCCGTTGTGGAAGGCTTGGTTTTTGAAAGGCTGAACTTGGGTGTTGATCAAAGACATGTGGTTTCCTTTGGTGGTTGTTAAAAACTATCGAATGAGCAAAACTCATTGACGTGAATGTTAGCCAAAAAACCAATGCCCAGTGATTGTTTGTCTCAATGAGACCGATTGAGACAGCCTTGCGCAGGAGGGTTCACGGTGTCATCACTTGGTCAAAATCAATTTGCCAAAACGCGTGGTTTGCAGGCGATAGACCTCGCCCAAATGCACGATTTCTAGCACGCGTTGGCCCCTCATCAGGGCCGCACTGTCCACGCGCAAGGGCGCGACGGGCGTTGTGGCAGGCGGGGGGCTTGCCGCTGGGGGTGTCTTAGGGGTGGATGCAAATGGACGGGTGCTCATGGCTGCTTAAGGTTTTTGGGCGATGAAATTCACCTTGGCCAAGCCTGCGCCTTGTAACGCGCTGAGCGTTTGCAACACGCGCTCATAGGGCACGGCACGGTCGCCGCTCAGGCGCACCACGGGTTGTGGCTCAAGTGCCGCGGCTTGTTGCGCTTGGGCTTTGAGTGCCTCGTCTTCGACGGCTTTGCCGTTCCAGTAGATGTGGCCTTGTGCGTCGATGTCCAAGCGCACGGGCTCTGCGGGCTGTTGCGGTGTGGCACTGCTGGCGCGGGGTAGCACCAAGGGAATGGCGCTGTGAATGGCGGGCACGGCCAAGATGAACACAATCAACAACACCAGCATCACGTCAATCAAGGGCGTCATGTTGATTTCGGTCAAAACTTCGTCATCGTCGTGGTCGGGCAAGAACGACATGCTCAAACCCCCGCGTTGTCACGCTGACCCACGCGCGCGCCTGTGACCAAAAAGGCGTGCAGGTCGTGTGCGAAGCGGTTGAGCCGGCCCAAGATGAATTTGTTGCCGCGCACCAGTGCGTTGTAGCCCAGCACAGCGGGCACGGCCACCACCAAGCCCAGCGCCGTCATGATCAGCGCTTCGCCAATGGGACCCGCCACACGGTCCATGCCCACTTGGCCCGATGCGCCAATGCCGATGAGGGCGTGATAAATGCCCCACACCGTGCCGAACAAGCCCACGAAAGGTGCGGTAGAACCAATCGAGGCCAACACCGCCAAGCCTGCTTGTAAGCGGGCAGTGGAGTCGTCAATCGCGTTGCGCAAGCTGCGCGTGACCCAGTCGCTCACATCCAGGCTGTCGTGCAGTTGTTCTTGCGTCGCACGGTGGTGGGCTGACGCTTCGTGGCCATGTTTGGCCAAGCTGTAAAACGGGTTGGCGTCTGTGGCGTGCGGCGTTGCGCCATCGAGTGCGGCCAAGCCTTCGTCTAAGTTGCTGCTGTGCCAAAAGGATTCGACGTTTTGGGCCATGCGTTTCAAGCGCACGATATCGAGCGCCTTCATCACGATGACGACCCATGACAAGACAGACATGCCGATCAAAAGCAAGGCCACGATGTGGGTGATGGCATCGCCTTGTTGCCAAAAATTCAAAATGCCGGGTTGGTTTTCCATGATTCTCTTTAAAAGTTATTCCAAAACAAAATGAACGGGGACGTTGAACCACATGGACTCGGGTGTGCCAAAGCGTTGACCCGGCACAAACCGCCAGCGCATGACCGTGCGTAAGGCCTCTTGGTCTAAGCGATCAAAGCCACTGCTGGTTTTGATCTCACCTTGTTGGGGCGAGCCATCAGCGGCCACGAACACACGAATCACCACTTGCCCTTGTTCGTTCAGGCGGCGGCTCATGCGTGGGTAAGCGGGTTTGGGGTTGTTCAAACCCTGCGCCTCACTGCTGGGCAGGCTGAAGGCGGGCGCGCCTTGTGATTTGCCTGGTTGTGCGGGAGCTGCCGTGGGCGTGACGATGTCTGCGCTGCGTGGAACAGGCGATGCGCTCGGCGTGGGGGGCTCTGTTTTGGTGGTTGCAAATTTGGGCGCGGCTGTTGGCGTGGCGGGCGCTTGTGTTTGTGCTTTGGGTGGTGTGTTGCTGACGGGGGCCAGCACCATTTCCATGGCGATGCTTTGTTGCAGGTCGGTGTCCATGGCATTGGGTGACCACCACAAGCTGGCGATGACCAACGCATGGAGCGCCACAATGCACAGCACCACGGTGGTCGCGGTGCGTTGTCTATCTGTGTGTGATGGCGCGTAGGTGAATTGCAGCATCAGGTATCCGCCCACATGCGCAAGAGGTTGTGATACACGCCGGTTTGCGTGACGGCCTCTGGCAGTTCGCCGTATTGGGTGCGCAGGCTCAACAGACTCATGTCGAGCTCATACAACAAGCGACGTTGCTCGTCGCTGCGCACCAAACTTTCAATCCAAAAAAAGCAGGCCAAACGTTCGCCGCGTGTGACGGGTTTGACTTCGTGCAAGCTGCTGCCGGGGTAAATGACGATGTTGCCTGCGGGCAGCTTGATGCTTTGCTCGCCATACGTGTCGGCAATGGTCAGCTCGCCACCGTCGTAGCTGTCGGGGTCGCTCAAAAACACGGTGCACGAAATGTCGGTGCGCACGCGTTTCTCGTGGCTCAACATGCGAATCGAGCCGTCAATGTGTTTGCCAAAATAATTACTGTCGCCCGCATAACGGTTGATGCGCGGTGTGTAAATTTTCTTAGGCAAGGTGGCCGAGAAGAAGGTGGGGTTCGCGTTGAGTGCCTTGAGCACCATCTCTCGAATGTTGACGGCTGCGTCGCAGGTCTGTGGCAACTGTTCGTTGTGCTTGACCATTGCCGCTTGACGCCCCGCCGTGCCAAGGCCGGGCTCCCATGGCGCGTCTTTGAGCCAAGCGCGGGTTTGGCCTAGTTCTTCGGGCGACAACAAATTGGGCAGGGTCAGCAGCATGTGTTTCCTTTGAAACTTAGAACTTGTAAGAGCCTGTTACCTGCACCAAGCGCCCCGCACCCGGCACGTAGTGGCCGCTGTAGAGCTGGTCGGCATAGCGCTTGTCGGTGAGGTTGCTCACGTTGCCTTTGAAGGTGAGTTGTTCGTCGACGCGGTACTCGGCCATCACATCAGCTGTGGTGAAAGCGGGCGCTTCCCAGCCGGGGTTGCGGTTAGGCGTCTGTGCGCCACGGTGATTCACACCAGCACCCACACGCCATTGGCCGTTGATTTGGTAGGTGTTCCACAGCGTTGCGCTGATGCGCGGTGTGAGCGAGGGGCGTGCGCCAGTGCGTTCGTTGTCGCTGCCGGTGGGTGACTTGTAGGCTTCGTCAATGCGTGCATCTGGAATCCACATGAACGAGCCATAGGCTTCCCAGCGCGGCGTGATGCGGCCGGTGAAGTCGAGTTCCAAGCCTGTGGCGTGGCGCTTGCCCGACAGCACGGCGACGTCGACCAAGGGGTCGGTGTTGCGTTCGTGGAGTTTGGTGGCGCGAAACAGCGCGTAGCGGGTGGTGAAGTTTTTGTCTGCTGAGTCGATCTTGGCACCTAGCTCCAAGTTGATGCTTTGTTCGGGTGGCACATCGGCGTTGCTCGCGCCTAAAGAGTAGGCATCGCCGGAGGTGTTGAATGAGGTGGCGGCTGAGAAGTGGTACGACGTCCGTTCGTTGGGTTGGAACAAGGCGCCCACGCGTTTGCTCCATTCGCCGACGTTCATTTTGTAATTGGCCAAGGCGCCGTTGCTCATGTTGACGGCGGGTGCGCCGAAGCTGTCGTAGTTGCCGTTCAAGCTGTCGTAGCGCAAGCCACCCAAGATTTTCCAGTACGGCGCAATTTGTGCCAGGTCTTGTGCGTACACGCCCCATGCGGTGGAGGTGTATTGATTGTTCACGCGCAAGACGCGTGCGCTTTCATTCACCCAGGCGCCATCGTCAGGGGTGCCCACAGTCGTGTTCGGTTTGATCAGGTCGACACCGCCCGAGCCTTGCGCTGCGGTGCGTGCGGCATACACGGTTTTTTGTTCGCGTGCGACATCGATGCCGCTGAGCAGTTCGTGCCGCATGCCCAGCGCGTTGAACTTGGTGCTCAAGTCGCTTTGCAAATACACCGAGTCCAAGTTTTGAATTTTGTTTTGTGTGCCGCGTGTGAGTACCGTGTTTGGGCCAAAGTTAGACAAGTCTTCGCCCGCTGTCAGACGAATGGTGCTGGCGCGTTGGTCGCGTGTGTAGGCACCCCGGCGTACGCGGGTGGTGAGCTCGGTCTCGCCGTCAAAGCGGTGGGTGTGTGCCAGCGTGGCGTAGGTGGCGGTGCCGTTGTTGTAGTCGCTGGCCATGCCATAGTTGCTCGTGGGGCTCACGGGCAGTAGCGTGGTGGCGCTGGCAGGGCTGGTGCTGGTGGGTTTGATCCACGGCATGCCGTAATTGATGCCGTTGTTGTTTTCTAAGCGGTACAGGCTGGCGGTGAATTCATCACGTTCGCCAATGCCCCAGCGGTAGCTGCCGGCGAGGCCTTGTTTGTCGATGCTGCTGCCGGCGCCGTTGTTGTCGGCGGTGGTTTTCATGGCGCTCACACGCAAGGCCGAGCTCTCGCCCGTTTGCTGGTTGAAGTCGCCCACCACGCGGCGGTGGTTGTGGCTGCCCACGGTCATGTCGATTTGGTTTTCGTCCATCAAGCGCGGCACTTTGTTGACCATATTGACCGCACCACCCGTAGAGCCACGGCCAAACAACATAGAGGCTGAACCCCGCAAGAGTTCAACACGGTCAAGGTTGAAGGTGTCGCGGTCGTAGAACGCGGGGTCGCGAATGCCGTCTACAAAAATGTCCCCCGTCGTTGACAGCGCAAAGCCGCGCAAGCGAATGTCTTCTTCACCGCCCTCGGCTGCTTGGAAGGTGATACCCGCTGTTTGCTTGAGCGCGTCTTTGACGGTGTCGAGGTTGCGGTCATCCATCATGCGTTCGGTCACCACAGTGATGGACTGCGGAATGTCACGCAGTTTTTGTTGGCCTTTGCCGATGTTGGTTTCGGTGGCGCGCAAGCTGTCTTTGCCTTCGGCCACTTCGGCTTTGTCGCGCACGGTGACGGTGTTGAGGGTGTTCTCTGTCTGCGCGCGTACAGATGTTGCAAA
>CANCGU010000032.1 GCA_947377705.1 Comamonadaceae bacterium | reverse complement strand
AACCGCAAGGCCCGGTGTTTGACGTGACGGTGGTAGCCCCACCACAGCCACAGCGTGGTGGCGGCATAGGCCCACACCACCGCCGCGCGTGAATACGGTTGCTGTAGCAATGCAAAGCCCAAAGGCATGAACACAAACGGGGCCGTGGTCGAGACCCAAAGTACCCCACTGCGTTCTGCCACGGGCAGGTGTGAGGCGCGCATGAGCAACTGTGTGGCCACGGCATAGGGCAACACGCACCACCACAGCGTTTCGCCAAACTGGTAAGTCATGAGGCCCGCATCTTCCAACAGCTGGGCCGCCATCAGGCTGGGCACCAGCATCCAGGCGCCCCACAAGGCCCAGCTTTGCAAGGCATCGCGGCGACGCACCGAGGCTGACACCAAGCCAGCGCTGTGCGTGCTTTTGGCTTCATCGGCGGCTTGATGGACCACCGCGGTCTCATGTGTGCACTGGTCATAGACCTGCAACACGCGCTCAGCCATGGGTTCAGCCGCAAATGTGCTTTCAAAACTTTGTTGCGCCGCACGGCCCAAGCGCTTGCGTAAATGCGGCTCGCGCACCAAGCGCAGCAGCTGGTCCGCCACAGCTTCTGGTGTGTTGGCAACCAACAAGCCCTCTTGGTTGTTGCTAATTTGTTCGCGGATGCCCGGCAGATCGCTGGCGAGCACACACAGGCCGGCGCGCATGGCTTCGAGCACCGTGATGGGCATGCCTTCGTGGTCCGACAGCAGCACAAACACCTCATGCTGCGTGAGCAGGGCGGGCACATCGGTCACATCGCCGGCCCAATGGATGTTTTTGAGGTTCAGCGCTTTGGCTTGTGCTTGTAGTTCGGCATGCAATGGCCCATTGCCGGCGAAGGTGACCGGCAGTTCGTGGTTCAAGGCGTTGCGGACTTTGGCCAAGGCCTGCAGCAGCAGGTCAGGGCGTTTGGGCCCTTTCATGCGCGCCACCATGATGAGGCGTGGCAAGGCTGATGGGTTGTGAGCGAGCTCAGTTGTGTCGAGGTCGCTGTCTTCAACGTGCGCGGCGGCTTCGGGTGCGCGCAAGCGTGCAATGCCGTTGGCAATGATGTGCACGCGCTCGGGGGCGATGGACAAGTCGTAGGCCAGTTCGCGTTCGTACTTCGACACGCAAATCATGTGTGCCGTCCAGTGTGCCAACAGACGTTCCGCAAGGGCCGCAGCGGTGCGGCGCACCAGTGGCACTTCGGGTTTGAAGCCAAAGCCGTGCACGGTGTAGACCACGGGCACATGGGTGCGATGGCCCGCGACGCGTGCCACGAGGCCGCCAATTGCGCTGTGGCCGTGCACGATGTCGGGCTTGTGCGCATCGATCAAGACCGCGAGCTGTTGCACAGCAGGCCAGAGTTTGAGTGGGTTGAGCGATTCCACCATGTCGGGCAGAGGGCACACGGTGATGCCCAGCGCACTCAGCGCTTGGCCCAGCACAGAGGCCTCAACCGGTCCGCCAATCACCACGGTGAAACGCACGCGCTGTTGTAAAGCCTGGCACAGCGCCAAGACGTGCGATTGCGCGCCACCCGCTTCGCCTTTGGTGATGACCAGCATCACATGCGGCACTTGGGGAGCCGCTTGCAATGCGTCAAGATCGAGGCGGGCCCACGGGCTGTTGCGGCGGCGTTGCGGTTCGACCAAGCCTGCCAAATGCAGCGTGGTTTCAACGTGAACGCCAGACTCTGCCTCGGGTTCGACGGTGGGGGCTTCAGCAACCACCGGCTGTGTACTGGGCTCGACCTTGGTCGTGACCGTTTTGCGTTTGGCGCGCGGTTTTTTGGGGGCCGCAACAGGGGGCGATGCAGGCGGAAAGTCGTCAAACAGGGACAGCGTGCCGTCGTCTTGGTTTTTCATAACGGTGTGTCAAAGCCTTGTGGGTTCATGGACTGCCAGCGCCATGCGTCTGCACACATGCGTTCTAAATCAAATTGGGTTTCCCAGTTCAACAGGGCTTTGGCTTGGCGAGGGTCTGCCAGCGAAACCGCCACATCCCCTGCACGACGAGGCATCACCTTTTGAGGAATGGGCACGCCATTGACGCGGGCAAAGGCGTTCACCATGTCTTGCACGCTCACGCCACGGCCTGTGCCGAGGTTGACGGTCAAGAGCTGGGGCTCGCGCAAGGCGCGTAGGGCAGCTAAATGGCCTGCGGCTAAGTCACACACATGCAGGTAGTCCCGCACGCCCGTGCCGTCGGGGGTGTCGTAATCGTTGCCAAATATTTGCAAACACGCGCGCTGCCCCAAGGCCACTTGGGTGATGTAGGGCATCAGGTTGTTGGGAATGCCGTTGGGCGCTTCACCCAACAGGCCGCTTTCGTGCGCGCCTACAGGGTTGAAGTAGCGCAGGATGGCGATGCTCCAACGTGGGTCAGCCGCATGCAGCTCGCGCAGCGCGTCTTCGCACATCAGCTTGGTGCGGCCATAAGGGTTGGTGGCATTAAGTGCGGCCGTCTCTGGGATGGGCATGTGCACGGGGTTGCCATACACGGTGGCCGACGAGCTAAACACAAGGCGTCGCACATTGGCGCGGTCCATGGCTTGCAACAGGCTGAGGGTGCCGCTGACGTTGTTTTCTAGGTAGCGCAGGGGCTGAGCCACCGATTCACCCACCGCCTTGAGGCCGGCAAAATGGATGACGCCTGCAAAGGAATAACGGGCAAACAGCGCGTCTAGCGCGCCCGCATCGCGGATGTCGGCTTGCACAAATTCGATGGGGCTGGCGTTGAGTTTGGCCAAGCGGTTCAGTACTTTGGGGCTGGAATTGCATAAATTATCCAAAATGACCACGGGTTGGTCTGCCTCGGCAAAGGCGACCACGGTGTGCGAGCCAATAAAGCCCGTTCCGCCAGTAATCAAAATGGGATGTTTCATCTTTGCAATTCTTAGAAGTTTTGTGATTATCCCTCGCAGACATGCGGTCTCCGCCCTAAAATAAAAGCAGCTTGTGGGCGGGCACAGTTAGCACGCGCAGAAGCTGTTTTCTATCTTCTTACCTTTTAGTACTTTCATGAAACGCACACATTCTTCTCATGCTGCAGCGCACGCAGGCGCTGAATCTTGTATCGCCCTCATTGACGCCCGTTTTTTAGCGTGGCTACAGGGCCAAACCGACACTGCGCAAGACCATGTTCGCCCGCAGTTGCACGCGTTGCTCAGCAATGCCTTGGCCCACAACGGTTTGGAGCTGAATTTGCGTCGAATTTACTGGTATTGCGACACGCCAGACGAACAAGTCGTGGGCGCACAAATCAGCCGTGCCGTGTTGCCGCACAGCCAAGACGGCGGCTTGTCCATGCTGCGCACCTTGGGCGCCGACCTGAAACGCTTGGCCGAGCGCGGCGCCTGCGACCACTTGCTGGTGGGCAGCGACGACGAGCGACTCATCAGCCTCATTGACGAAGCCCAGTTGCACGGCGTGTCTGTGCATTTGTTGGCAGACGAAGCCTCGCGCAACATGACGCAGCTCAACCGCGAAGACCCAGGTTGGGCGCGTTTGTTGTCACAAGCAGACCAACGTGTGGTCTTGGGCGCGCAAGCTTTGCGCGAAGGGGGCTCACGCCACGCCAGCTCTATGCATGCCGTGCCCGCCATTGACCCCGAGCAATTGCGCGAGCAACTCAACACCGTCATCAACACCTGGTGGGCCGACGAGCCCGAAGACCTGCGTGAAGAACTGCGTGAAGAGCTGCAAAACACACGCGGCATTCCACAAGAAGTGGACCGCCAGCTGCTCTTGGGTGTGCGCCGTGTGCTTGAACGCGCTTTGAGTTTTCAAGAGAAAAAACTGCTGCGCGAAATGGTCCGAGAGCTGGTTTTGGGCCCACAGGCGGCACAAAACTCAGCGGCTTCCCCTGCTGTTGATACCGCTGAGTAATTTCACAAGGAGTTCTTTTGATGAGCGATTTGTCCCCCGCCGATATCCTGGCTCAGGCACTGCCCTACATCCGCAAGTTCCATGGCAAAACCTTGGTCATCAAATACGGCGGCAACGCCATGACCGACCCTGCACTGCAAAAAGCATTTGCCGAAGACGTGGTGCTGCTCAAGCTCGTGGGCATGAACCCCGTGGTGGTGCACGGCGGTGGCCCGCAAATTGAAGGTTTGCTGCAACGCTTAGGCAAGAAAGGCGAGTTCATTGAGGGCATGCGTGTGACCGATGCCGAAACCATGGAAGTGGTGGAGTGGGTGCTGGGCGGTGAAGTGCAGCAAGACATCGTGGGCCTGATCAATCAAGCGGGTGGCAAAGCCGTGGGCTTGACCGGTCGCGATGGCGCCATGATCCGCGCCAAGAAACTCACCGTGCACGACAGCAAAGACCCCAGCAAAGAATACGATGTGGGCCAAGTGGGCGACATCGTCAGCATTGACCCCAGCGTGGTCAAAGCTTTGCAAGACGACGCTTTCATTCCCGTGGTCAGCCCCATTGGTTTTGGTGAAAACAACGAAAGCTACAACATCAACGCGGACGTGGTGGCGGCCAAGTTGGCCACGGTGCTGAGCGCTGAAAAGCTCTTGATGCTCACCAACATCCGCGGTGTGCTTGATCAACAAGGTGAATTGCTGACCGAGCTGACCCCCCGCCGCATTGACGAGCTGATTGCCGATGGCACCATCAGCGGCGGCATGATTCCTAAGATTGCGGGTGCGCTGGACGCGGCCAAGAGCGGCGTGAATGCAGTGCACATCATTGATGGCCGCGTGCCCCACGCCATGCTTTTGGAAGTCTTGACCGAACAAGCCTTTGGCACCATGATTCGTTCGCACTAACTTATCTTCAACGCCATGTCCGACAACGCCCAGCCTGATGACGCCGCTCTTGAGCATGAGCCACCCAAGTTGCGCCAGCGCATGAAGCCGGGTCAGCGTCGTGAGCAAATTTTGCAAACGCTGGCGGGCATGTTGGAGCAGCCTGGCACCGAGCGCATCACCACCGCGCTCTTGGCCGCCAAGCTGGACGTGAGCGAGGCCGCCTTGTACCGCCACTTCGCCAGCAAGGCGCAGATGTTTGAAGGCCTGATTGATTTCATCGAGCACAGCCTGTTCAGTCTGATCAACCAAATTGTCGAGCGCGAAGGCGATGGCGCGCAAAAGGCCATTCGCATGGTGACGGTGCTGTTGCAGTTTGGCGAAAAGAACCCAGGCATGGCCCGTGTGATGGTGGGCGACGCCTTGGTGTTTGAAAACGAGCGTTTGCACCAACGCATGAACCAATTGTTTGAGCGCATCGAGTCTGCGTTGCGCCAAGTGCTGCGTGAGGCAGCCGAGGCGCACAAGTCCGCCACCCCCACCGCCGATGCGCAAGTGCGGGCGGCTGTGCTGGTGGCGTTTGCCTTGGGTCAATTGCAGCGCTTTGCCCGTTCGGGTTTTAAACGTTCACCCCTCGATCACTTGGATGCGTCGCTTGCGCTGATGTGTCGTTGATGTTTTTTGAAAGAATCGCATGACGGGGTCTATGCACGCCTTAAGTCGACCGCTGGTGGTGGACCTGGATGGCACGCTGATTCGCACCGACTTGTTGGTGGAGAGTGCCAGCCAGTTCTTGGTTCAGAATCCCTTCCAATTTTTCAAACCTTTGCTGTGGTTGATGCGTGGCAAAGCGGCCTTGAAGACCGAGCTGGCGCAACGCGTTCAGTTGGATGCCTCGGCCTTGCCTTACAACACCGACGTGTTGGATTGGCTACGCGCCGAAAAATTGAGCGGCCGTCGTCTGATCTTGGCCACAGCCAGCCACCGACGGTTGGCTGAACAAGTGGCGCAGCACCTGCAGTTGTTTGACGATGTCTTGGCCACGGAAGGCGACACCAACCTCAAATCCACCGCCAAAGCGCAAGCCTTGGTCGATCGATTTGGTGAGGCTGGCTTCGATTACGTGGGCAACGATTGGCCGGATGTGCAGGTGTGGGCCAAGGCGCACACCGCGCATGTGGTGGATGCGCCGGCCTCGCTGCTCAGTCGCGCGCAAGCGCAAGGCAACGTGGGCGAGGTGTTTGACAGTGGCATGCCGTCATCTTTCGTCGCGGTGCTCAAAGCCATGCGTTTGCACCAGTGGATGAAAAACCTGTTGGTGTTTGTGCCGCTGATGGCAGCGCATCAATATGCGGATGCGCAACGCGATGGGCTGGCCTTGATGGCGTTTGTCGTGTTTAGCCTCACCGCTTCGAGCGTGTATTTGCTGAATGATTTGGTGGATGTGCAAGATGACCGCCACCATGTGCGCAAGCGCCATCGCCCGTTTGCCTCGGGTGCGTTGAGCCTGATGACGGGGTGGTTGGCTTGGCCTGTGTTGTTGTTGCTGGCGGTGGCTTTGTCGGCTTTGTACATGCCTGTGCTGTTCTCGGTCAGCTTAGGTGTTTATTTTGTCTTGACGGTAGCGTATTCCTTGCATCTCAAGCAGTTGGCCGTGGTGGATGTGCTCACCCTCGCGGCGCTCTACACCCTGCGCATCATTGCCGGTGCGGCAGCGATTGATGTGGCGGTGTCGTTTTGGTTGCTGCTGTTTTCGATGTTCATTTTCTTGAGCCTCGCGCTCATCAAGCGTTACAGCGAACTCAAAGTGGCGCGTGATGCGGGTAAGTCTGGCGCGTTACGCGGACGTGGCTACGAGCCTGACGATTTAGAGTTGGTGTCCAGCCTCGGTGGCAGCGCAGGGTTTATTGCGGTGTTGGTGCTGGCGCTGTACATCCAAGACGGGCAGGCCGCGCATTTGTATGCGACGCCGCAACTGATTTGGTTGGCCTGTCCCGTGATGTTGTTTTGGATTTCGCGTGCTTGGCTCATCGCGCACCGTGGTCGTATGCATGACGACCCCATCGTGTTTGCCCTCAAAGACAAAGTCAGCTGGGGTGTGGGCGCGTTCATGGTGGCTGTGCTGGCCTTGGCGCGCGTGCTGTCATGAAGACAGCGGCTCGCATTGCGCTGGTCTATGCCTTGGTGTCGACCTTGGCCACCGTTGCCAACATTGGGACACAGGCGCTGTCGATGTGGATTTACAGCGATGCGTATGCGGTTGAGTTGTCAGTGCTCGCAGGCACGGCCATGGGATTTCCCATCAAGTATGTGTTGGAGAAAAAACATGTGTTCGGCTTCAAAGCCGACAACCTGGGCCACGACACCCGCTTGTTCATTCTTTACGGCTTCATGGGCGTGTTCACCACGGCGATTTTTTGGGGCATTGAGTTTTCGTTCCATCACTTCTTTGGCACCGATGCCATGCGGTACTTGGGTGGCGCCATTGGCTTGACGCTGGGGTCGTACATCAAATACCACCTCGACAAGCGATTTGTGTTCAAGCAGGAGCAGGCATGAAGCCCGTCAGTGCATGGGGCCGTTTGTCGCACGACCTGCACGAGGTGCAAGCGTTGACCGACCGCAGCGCTGTGGCGTCGGTGTTGCACGCGCACCAGCCCGGCTTGGCCTTTGGCAACGGCCGCAGCTATGGCGACGTGTGCCTCAACCCCAATGGCCATTTGTGGCACACCCTAGGTCTGAACAAGCTCATCGCGTTTGATGAAGCCACGGGGCGTTTGGTGTGCGAAGCGGGCGTGCTGCTGCGCGACATACAACGCCTGTTTGTGCCACGCGGTTGGATGCTGCCGGTGACGCCTGGCACACAGCGCATCACCGTGGGCGGCGCGATTGCCAATGATGTGCACGGCAAAAACCACCATGCGGTAGGTTCGTTTGGCGACCATGTCTTGGGCCTGTCTTTGGTGCGCACCACAGGCGAAATGCTGCAACTCGATTGGGCGAATACACCTGATCTGATGCGTGCCGCCGTGGGTGGCTTGGGCCTCACCGGCGTGATCGTGACGGCCGAGTTGCAACTGCGCCGTGTAGGCAGCCCGTGGCTGCGCACCGAAACCTTGCCCTACCAAGGCTTGTCCGAATTCTTTGAGCTGGCCGATGCCTCCGAGCACGATTGGGAGCATACGGTGTCGTGGATTGACTGTTTGGCAGGCCCCACGGCACGCGGCATCTTCATGCGCGCCAACCACATGACGGCGCAAGAAGCCGCAGCCATGCCGTCGCTGCGCGCCGCGTTGGCGGCGCAAAACCACAAGATGCAAGGCAAGCCTTTGCACATGCCGCTTGTACCCCCAGTGTCTTTGGTCAATGGCTTGTCGCTCAAACCGTTCAACTGGGCCTACTACCAACTGCAAAAACTCAAAAGCGGCGTCGATGTGGCGCACTACGAGCCCTTCTTCTACCCGCTTGACAACGTGCAGCACTGGAACCGCATGTACGGCCCGCACGGTTTTTACCAATACCAAAGCGTGGTGCCCCGCGAGGTGGGGCAAGACGCGGTGCAAGCCATGCTCGATGCCATTGCCGCCTCGGGCGAGGGCTCGTTCTTGGCGGTGCTCAAAACCTTTGGCAGCCGCGAAGCCAAAGGCCTACTCAGCTTCCCGCAGCCCGGCGTCACCTTGGCCTTGGACTTCCCCAACCGAGGCCCGCGCACTTTGCACCTGTTGGAACAGCTCGATGCCATCGTGCGTGCGGCACGAGGCCGTTTGTACATGGCCAAAGACGCCCGTATGCCGCGTGATTTGTTTGAAGCGGGTTACCCCCGTTTGTCTGAATTTGCAACGTACCGTGACCCGGGCATCAGCTCGGCCATGTCGCGTCGTTTGATGGAGTTTTAACTATGCAACACATCGTCATCATTGGCGCCACCTCGGCCATGGCCGAACACTGCGCCCGCTTGTGGGCGCAAGCCGCCTCGGCGTCCTCGTCCTCGTTGCGCCTGACCTTGGTAGGCCGCGACCAAGCACGCACCCAGCGCGTGGCTGACGACTTGCGCGTGCGCAGTCCGCAATCCACGGTGCAGGTCATGACGACCGACTTTGTCAACGCCGCTGCCATTGCGCAAACCGTTCACAGCATCATCGCCATTGCGCCGGTGGGTGTGGTGTTGATTGCCCACGGTGCGCTGTCAGACCAAACCACCTGCCAAGACGACGTGCTGGCGTGTGATGCGGCCTTGCAAGTCAACGGCGTGTCGCCCGTGCTGTTTGCAGAAGCCTTTGTCAAACCCATGCTGGCTGCCAACCACGGCACCATCGCCATCATTGGCTCAGTGGCGGGGGATCGTGGCCGCAAGACCAACTATGTGTACGGCGCTGCCAAAGGTTTGGTGTCGCGTTACGCCCAAGGTATGCAGCACCGTTTGGCGCACACAAATGTCAAAGTGGTGCTCATCAAACCGGGGCCCACCGACACGCCCATGACCAGTGACCTCAAGGCCAAAGGGCAAAAAATGGCGTCGGTTGAGCAAGTGGCGAAAGACATCGTGGCAGGCATCGCCGCTGGCAAGCCTGTGGTTTACACGCCGGGGATTTGGCGCGTCATCATGCTGGTAGTGATGCACTTGCCGCGGGTTGTGTTTAACAAGCTCAACATTTAGTTTGTTGTCTTTGGAGAGGCGCGTCGCGCACATGGGGTGCGGCGGCTTCCTCATGCTGGGGTACCAGAAATCGTCAGCCGCCGCACTCCATGCACGCAACGCTTTGGGTATTCGTAGCAACAAACGTATGCGCGAAAACAGACGAGCAAAGCAACGTCGTACGCAGACTTCGGGGAGGGGCTGAGGGCAGGTGACGATTTCTGGTACCCCAGCATGAGGAACCTGCCCTCAGTCCCTCCCCGAAGCGAGCTCAGAACAAACTAGAGCTCAAGCTAAAGAAGCCAAAGACTTAAAGCGACACCACCTGCATCCCCGGCAACGTAGCCATAGGAAAATCCTCGTGGTCAAACGCCTTGTCCCCATCCTCTGATGCCACACCCGTGGTCACCAAAGACTTGAAATCAAACTTCGTGTGGTCCATCAAATGCGAAGGCACCACGTTTTGCAACGCCGCAAACATGTTCTCAATGCGCCCCGGGTGCTTCTTCTCCCACTCACGCAACATCTCACCCACCACTTGGCGTTGCAAGCCGTCTTGGCTGCCGCACAGCGTGCAAGGGATGATGGGGAACTGGCGCACTTTAGACCAACGCTCTAGGTCTTTTTCGGCCACATAAGCGAGGGGGCGAATCACCATGTGGTCGCCGCCATCGCTCACCAGTTTGGGTGGCATGGCTTTGAGCTTGCCGCCGAAGAACATGTTCAAGAAGAAGGTTTGCAAGATGTCGTCGCGGTGGTGGCCCAACGCGATTTTGTTGCAACCCAACTCACCAGCCACGCGGTACAAAATGCCGCGGCGCAAGCGCGAGCAAAGGCTGCACATGGTTTTGCCTTCGGCAATTTTGTCTTTGACGATGGAGTAGGTGTCTTGCGTTTCGATGCGGAACTTCACACCCACTTGCGCCAAGTACTTGGGCAGCACATCGGCAGGAAAGCCGGGTTGCTTTTGGTCGAGGTTGACCGCGATTAGCTCAAAGCTGATGGGTGCGCGCTGCTGCATCATCAGCAAGATGTCTAGCATGGCGTAACTATCCTTGCCGCCGGACATGCAGACCATGATCTTGTCGCCTTCTTCGATCATGTTGTAGTCCACGATGGCTTGGCCGACTTGGCGGCACAGGCGCTTTTCGAGCTTGTGGTTCTCGTGCTCGATCTTGATTTGCTTAGGGTCTTTGTTGAGGTCTTTTTCTGCTGTTGTCGTCATAGGTGTCACCACTGTCCTGTTTCCATGCGAATGGCCACTTCGCAGTCGTCAAAAATTTCGAGTTTGGCAATTTTCACGCGCACGCCCAATACGCCTGGCAGTTGCATCAAGCGGTGGGCGAGTTTGCCAATCAGGGTTTCAAGCAAGTTCACATGCTCGGCGGTGCATTCGGTGATGATGATTTGGCGCACCTTGCGGTAGTCCAACACATGGCAAATGTCATCGTCATGGGGCAGCAGGGGCTGCGTGCCGAGGTTGAGCTCGGCATCCACTTGAATGGGTTGTGGGTCAATCTTCTCGTGCTCCAAGATGCCGAGATTGGCATCAAAGCGCAGACCTGTCAGATTGAGAATTTGGGTGCCTTTGCTCGCCATGTCACAGCACTCCGGGTTTGGCACGGAACACTTCCACCCCCACCGCTTCGCAGTCGGGGTAAACGTCGGGTTTGCGGGTGGACACGCGTGCGGCCATCACGCCGGTGTGTTCGAGCAGGTGCGTGAGGATGTCATCACACAAAGTTTCTTGCAGGTTGATGTGGCCTTGCGCAATGCGGCCATGCACCACGGCGCGCACAAAGTCGTAGTCCACCACTTCGTCGATGCGGTCGTCTTTGGGACGGGTGCCTGCGAACGAGACATACAAGTCCACGTCGATGACGATGCGCTGCGCGGCTTGCAGCTCGTGTTCGTGAATGCCAATGTTGGCTTGCACGGTGAGGCCGCGTAAAAACAAGCGGCGGCAGTTGCGTAAAAGTTGGTCGTTCATGATTTGAAAAGCTCCTCGACCACAAACATCACATCGCGTGCGAGTGGTACCAAATGTTGACCGTTGTCCACGCGCACCGTGGTGCCGGTGATGCTGGCGTTACCCGCCAAAAACACCACACTGCTGGCCACGTCGGCAGGATTGATGGGTTGGCGCAGCAAGTTGGCGCTGGCAGCACGGTTGAAGTTGTCTTGGGTTTGTGGCCCGCTCAGGTACATCAGGCCGGGGGCCACGGCGTTCACGCGCAAGGTGGGCGCGAGCGATTGGGCTTGCAAGCTGACCGCGCGTTCGAGGGCAAGCTTGGACAGCGTGTACGAAAAATAATCGGGATTGAGGTTGAACACCTTTTGGTCCAACACATGGATGACGCTGGGCTTGATGTGCTGGCAGGTGAAGGTGCCCTCATTGGCTGGGGCCTCTGGGTTGGGCGACGGCGCGTGGAGCTCGGCCATCCATTTGCCAAAGCGCATGGGTGCCATGAGGTTCACCTTGATTTGCGCTAAGGCCTGTGCCTCGTCAAAGTCAGCCCCCACATCTGGCACAAACAGTGAGGCGTTGTTGACCACGCATCGCAGCGCGTTCCCGGTGATGGCCACCGTGGTGTCAAAAATGCTTTGGCAGCTGGCTTCGTCTTCTAACTCGCCTTGCACCGCCAAAGCGTCCACGCCCAAGGCGCGTAGCTCGGCGCACAGGGCGTGGGCCTCAGCTTCTGAGCGGTTGTAGTGGCATGCCACATGCCACCCGGCGCGCGCGAAGGCGAGGCCGATTTCGCGGCCTAAGCGAACGCTGCCGCCAGTGATGAGTGCCCAAGAGCGCATGGTGTGAGGTGTTTGTGGTGGAAGGCAGGTGTGGGTCGAGTTACGATCTGCACCCAATGAACATTCCCCAATTATCCAACGACCCGGGTCAACAGGCTTTGTACACGCTTATTCAGCGCAGTATTGCCAATGCAGGCGGCTGGCTGGGCTTTGACCGCTTCATGGCGCTGGCTCTGTACGCCCCCGGCATGGGCTATTACGCCAACAGTTTGCGTAAGTTTGGCTTGACACCCGAAACCGGCAGCGACTTTGCCACGGCCCCCGAGATGTCCAAACACTTTGGCCACACGCTCGCCCACCAAGTGGCCGAAGCCTTGCAAGTCACCGGAACCGATGAGGTGTGGGAGTTTGGCGCAGGCTCTGGTGCGTTGGCCCTGCAGCTGCTGGACAGCTTGGGAGACAGCATCCAGCGCTACACCATTGTTGATTTGTCGGGCAGCCTGCGCGCGCGCCAACAAGACACCCTGAAAGCCCATGCACACAAAGTGCAATGGGTCGACGCCTTGCCCGAGCAACTGAGTGGTGTGGTGGTCGGCAACGAGGTGCTAGACGCCATGCCTGTGCAACTGCTGGTGCGCAAAGCGGGTGTTTGGCATGAGCGCGGCGTGGTGTGGAACGCGCAAACCGCTTCGCCTTTGCAATGGCAAGACCGTGTGACGGATCTGCGTCCACCCATGGAGATTCCCGGCGAGCACGATTTTTTGACCGAAATTCACAGCCAAGCCGAAGCCTTTGTGGCCACGCTGGCCGACCGCTTCAAAGCGGGTGAAGCGGCGACGGGTAAAGGCGGCGCGGCGTTCCTCATCGACTACGGTTTTCCCGAGAACGAATACTTCCACCCGCAACGCAGCATGGGCACACTGATGTGCCACCAGTTGCACAAGGCCGACACTGACCCGTTGGCTGATGTGGGCCGCAAAGACATCACCGCGCACGTCAACTTCACGGGCGTGGCATTGGCCGCGCAAGAGGCGGGTTTGCATGTGTTGGGGTACACCAGTCAAGCGCACTTTCTGATCAACTGCGGGTTGCTTCCTCCTCTGGTGGACGCGCCATTAGATGAAAAGAGCATGGCGCAAAAACTCATCACGGAGCACGAAATGGGCGAGTTGTTCAAAGTGATTGCTTTCGGCACCACCGAGTGGGAGCCCATGGGCTTTGCGCAAGGTGACCGCACCTACGCGTTGTAAGTCGCTGCATGACACGCTGGCTCATTGTTGTTTTCATCGCGTTGCTGTTGATCAACGCGGTCACGCCTTGGCTGCAAAAGTTGGGGTTTGGGCGGTTGCCTGGGGACATTCGGTTCAAGCTGTTCGGACGTGAGATATTTATTCCGCTGGCGTCTACGGTCATTCTCAGCCTCGTGTGTGCTGGGATTTCTAAGGTGCTTTGAGCTTCCCTTCTTTGTCAAGCGGTGTGGGGCGTGCCTGCTCTGCTCCGCCGTCGCTTCGCGCCTAATGTCGCTGCCGCAGGCACGCCCCACACCACTTGACGCGCGTCATTATTTTGTTCGATACAAAACTCGGTGAGCGACTTCAATATTCGTCGCCAATATGTCGGCATGAAACGCAATGCAACGCGAGCCCAAAGCAGCGAAGTGGCAAGGGCAGTGACCGCGGCAGCGACATTAGCCGCTTTAGCGGCGGCGGAGCAGAGCGGCCACTGCCCTTGCCGCTTCGCTGCGAACCATGTCAAGCGAAGTACAGCCAAGCCAACACGCAACGCTCAAAGCGCAGCAGAAATAGCCACCAACCGCGCCGCATCCAACCGAGCCCCCACTGCCGGCCCTTTCAACCCTTCTTGCAAGGCCTGCGTACTGACAAACGCGCTGTCCACCGACTGAGCCGCCTTCAACAACAAAGCCAACCGAGGCCCTTGGGTATACGCCTCGGCCTCTTTGCCCAGCCGCCCACGCGCATCACATTCACAGGCTTGTAGGGCCAACAAAAACCGCTCAGGCCTACGCAGTGCATCGCAGCGCACCAGCAAGCGCAACACCGCCTCTGCGCCAAAGCCACCGCTTTGGTGGATGTTGCCGTGCTCACGCGCCACCAGCTCGGCCAGTTCTTTGCATTCCACAGGCACACGCCAACGGGTGCACAACGCACGGGTGAGTTTTTCGCTGCGCTGTTCGTGGCCAATGTGGCGGGGCAGCACGTCGGCGGGGGTGGTGCCTTTGCCGAGGTCGTGGCACAGGCAGGCGAAGCGCACATCCAGCGGGGCGTTCATTCGGGTCGAGGCATCGAGCACCATTTCTAGGTGAATGCCTGTGTCAATTTCGGGGTGGTACTCGGCGCGTTGTGGCACGCCGTAGAGTTGGTCTACTTCCGGCAGCAAGCGTTGTAAAGCACCGCAGTCGCGCAGCACCTGCAACATGCGTGAGGGCTTGACGCCCATCAAACCGCGTGACAACTCTTGCCACACGCGTTCGCTCACCAATGCATCTACTTCACCCTCGGTCACCATCTCGCGCATGAGCGTCAGGGTTTCGGGGGCGACAGTGAAGTCCGGGAAGCGTGCGGCAAAGCGCGCCACACGCAAGATACGGACGGGATCTTCGCGAAAAGCATCGGTCACATGGCGCAGCACTTTGGCCGCAAGGTCGCGTTCGCCGCCGTAAGGGTCGGTGCGTTGACCGTGTTCATCTTGCGCAATGGCGTTGATGGTCAGGTCGCGTCGGGCCAGGTCTTCTTCTAGCGTTACCTCGGGCGATGCGTGTACGGTAAACCCGTGGTAGCCGCGTGCGGTTTTTCGCTCGGTTCGGGCTAGGGCGTATTCCTCGTGTGTGTCGGGATGCAAAAACACCGGAAAGTCGCGCCCTACGGGTTGGTAACCCTGTGCCACCAAAGCCTCGGGCGTCCCGCCCACCACCACCCAGTCGCGGTCAGACCCTGCGTGGCCCATGAGGGCATCGCGTACGGCACCGCCGACGAGGTAGGTCTTCATCATGACGCCGTGAACAAACGTTTGATGGATTTGGGTTCAGAGATGCCCAAGGCACGCAGGCCTTGCACTTTGCCAGTCGCGATGTTGTGTACTTTCATCGAGTCCAAGTTGTCGCGGCTCATCAGCGTTTTGCCCGGCGCCCACTCCATCAACAGCGCTTGCAGCCAACCGATGGCGTAGGGCAGCGAGATGACGGGGCGTGGCTTGCCCACCCAACGACCGGCGAGTTGCACCAGCTCGGTCAGCGTCAAGATGTCGGGGCCGCACAGCTCAAACACTTGGCCTTCGGTGCTGGCTGTGTTCACACAATGCACGATGGCTTGTGCCACATCGTGTACCCACACGGGTTGAAAGCGCGTGTTTGCACCGGCCAAAGGCATGACGGGGAAAACCTTTTGCAGGCTGGCAAACAGGTTGATGAATTGGTCGTCTTTGCCAAAAATCACGCTGGGGCGCAGCAAAGTCAAACCTAACGGCGCTTTTTCTGCCGCAGAAAGCAGGGCCAATTCGCCGCGCGCTTTGCTGCGTTGGTACATGGATGGACCATGGACATCGGCACCTAAGGCGCTGACGTGAATCAGGCGCGTGACGTTTTCGGCATGGCAGGCACGCGCCAGGTTTGCGGGCAAGGTGACGTGTGCATGGTTGAACTCTTCTTCTGTGCCGTGCAGGATGGCAATCAGGTTGATCACCACATCATGGCCGTGCACCAAGGCTTGCAGCTGTTTGGGGTCATGCACATTGGCTTGCACCACAGACACGCCGGGCATCATTTGAATGTGCCGCGCGGGTAAACGTCGCGTGGGCACGGTGATGTGGTGGTGTTGCAGGCTCAAACGCGAGCACACATGGCGCCCTACAAAGCCGCTGCCGCCGAGCACCAGAATTTTCTTGACTGTGGTTTGTTGCATGGTTGAACTGTAGTGCGAATGAAAAACCCGAGTGGTTAGAATTTTTGCATGAAGACATCCGCACGCCTTGGCCTAGTATTGCTTTTCGCTGTGGCGCTGTGCGATGCCGGTTTGCGCTGGCAAACTGCCCCCAGTGCCTTGCCTGTGGCGGTGGTGCCTGATGTCGACACCGACGCCCTGCCTTGCGCCGACTACCGCGTGGTGCAGGAAGGACTCATCCCCATGCCTGAGGGGGTGCCTGCCGCACATGCCAGCAGTTTGGTGGCGTTGCCAGAGGCGCACCCGCTGCATGCACACAAAGCCTTGGCGGCTTTTTGGTTTGCAGGCACACGCGAGAGTGCAGCGGATGTGCAGATTGCCTCCGCCACTTTTGACCGTGAACGCAAGGCATGGGATGCGCCGCAGTGGGTGGTGAACCGCCACACCGTGGGCAAAGACCTGGGTATTCAAATTCGCCGCATTGGCAACCCCGTGGCGTGGGCGGATGCACGAGGCCGCTTGCATTTGTTTGTGGTGGCCACAGGCTTAGGGGGATG
>CANCGU010000031.1 GCA_947377705.1 Comamonadaceae bacterium | reverse complement strand
TTGGCTCAGTCTGTGTTGGATCAGGCATCCCAAGCCATCTTGGCACTACCCGAGACTGGCGTTTCAATTCTTGGCATGAGCCACCGATCTGATTGGTTTCGAAGCGTCCTAGATGAAGCAGAAGCAAACATCAAGCAGCTTCTGAACATTCCAGAGGGATATCACGTCCTGTTTTTACAAGGTGGTAGCTCGCTTCAGTTCTCGATGATTCCTATGAATTTTCTGAGGGGTAAGCGCAACCCTGCGGCGTACCTTAAAACAGGATATTGGAGTGCGAAAGCGCCACCCGAAGCCAGTTTAGAAGGCAACGTGCAAATTATTTGGGACGGCGCAGAGAAAGGCTATCGCAACTTGCCTGACTTGAGCGATCTCAACCTCTCACCTGAGAGCGCTTATATGCACTACGTTTCAAATGAAACTGTAGAAGGATTAGAGTTTTCATACATCCCAGAAACATTCAATGTCCCATTGATTTGTGACATGTCTTCGAATTTGCTTTCGCAACCCATAGATGTTGGGAAGTTTGATTTGATCTATGCACATGCACAAAAAAATTTAGGGCCTGCGGGCGTTACGCTAGTCATCATTAAAGACGAATTGGCGCAATCAGCACCCGCAAACCTACCCACGCTGTTGGATTACAGAACGCACATCAAAGCCAAGTCAATCTACAACACGCCTCCTGTATTTTCTATTTACACCTTGATGCTCGTAACAAGGTGGCTACTGCACGACGTTGGCGGTTTGGAGAATATGCGTGAGATAAACATCAGAAAAGCTAAAAAACTTTATGAAGTTTTGGATAGCAACAGTCATGCATTCAGAACTCACGCATCCCCAAAAGATAGGTCAACGATGAACTGCTCTTTCTACCTTAAGAATGAAGAGCTCAACCAGCAGCTGTTCAATGAAGCTAAGAATCACAACATCATTGGGCTTGAAGGACACCGAAGCATTGGCGGTGTCAGAGCATCTCTTTATAACGCGGTGACAGAGGATGACGTCAATTGTTTGACCGACTTCCTGAAAGAATTTGCCCACAAACTGAATTAAATAGTCGTGCAACTATACGAAGCCAATTTGCCACTGATACTTGCGTCCAGAGGACTTCAACCGCGCTTGCCTGACGATTTTGCAAATCTCATGGCTGAAATCGAAACAGAAGAGGACCTTGGTAACAAATTCATGCGGATGTTTTTCGTCCTCCAATCATGCGGCATGGATGAGTTCGCACAAGAGATTCAATACAAAGCACTCGAGCACAGGAACGTCTTTCGTTTACTAAACCCCGCAAAGCCAGTCATTCGGTTGCTAGCAATCGTGGGGCCCGGCAACATGGTGGACAACGCCCCACTCGACTTTGTGCTGTTCAATCAGAACGTTCGATTGGACTTCTTTTACGTGACGGGAAAACCTGATGTTTGGGATCAAATACCCGACCACGATGTCGCAATTTTGGGATTGAGCGAATCGACCAAAAATATTCCGTTACTGCAAGAAATCGAATCAAAGCGGGCAAATTGGCCTAAACCATTCCTAAACAATTCAGCAGGCGTCATCCGGTGCGCGAGAGACAAACTGACTGAATTGTTAAACGGAATCCCTGATCTTGTGCAAGCACACAACAGACGGGTAGCCTATGAATGTGTTCGAGAGCAGCCATTGCCATTTTTGATTCGTCCAATTGATACACATGCTGGCGACGGATTTGCAAAAATCGAAACCGCTGATTCATTAGGCACATACCTGACAGAGAATCCATCACAAAACTATTACCTCTCTGACTACATCGATTGCAGCAAAGAAGATGGACTCTTTAGAAAATTCAGAGTTGCTTTGATTGACAAGAAACCCTATGTCTGTCACTTGGCCATATCCGCTGACTGGATCGTTCACTACATCTCATCCCGCATGGATCTCAGTGCCGAAAAACGATGCGAAGAGCAAAAGTTTTTTAATGAATTTGATTCTATTTTTCTCAAAAAGCATGGTGGATGCTTTGCGCAAATCGCCGAGAGAATCGACCTTGACTACGTTGTATTGGATTGCGCTGAATCAAAAGAAGGTGAGTTAGTGCTGTTCGAAGCGGATAACGCAGCTTGGATTCACGATATCGACTCGCCTGATGTGTACCCTTACAAGAGCGCAACAATGAACCTCGCTTTTTCAGCATTCACGAACATGCTGAAAAACAGAGCCAATAGAGCAAATGAACCCAAGTGAACTTAATTTTTTCCTGCAAGATATAAAAAGCAATTGCCAATGAAATCTTGAAAATTTCCACAAGCTCAAGAAGGTTGAGATGGCAGATGCAGATGTTTTTGTGGGGCTCAATCAGTAGCGACGGCAAATTTGTTGCAAAAAATTGGCATTTAAACAAAACACCGGTCCATTGACCGGTGCTGTTTATGGCGTCAAGCGTAAAAATTACTTGGCATTGCCTTTAGGTGGGTGACCACCACTTTTTACACATTCGTCCATTGTGGCGAACGGTTTGAAGTTCTTGGTCTGCGTATAACCAGAGCTGCTTTTGTCGTGACAAATGTCATTCTTCGATTTTTTTACAGCAGGCTCATCAGTTGCGGCCTTTGCCCCCATGGCTGGTGCAAGCGCAGTTGCAGGTGTCGCTGACGCAGTTTTAGCAGGCATCACAGCAACTTGGGCACTTGCGACTGGCTTGGCAGCAACAGCGGCAGTTTGAGCAAATGCAGTCAATCCAGAAGTAGCTAACAAAGCTGCGATCAAAGTTTTTTTCAACATGAGAAGTTCTCGGTGCATGGCAAAGTTGCCATAGGTATTAAACGCCATAAATCAGATATTGGTTGACGTCTCTCTGTGCTGACTGTCATTCAGCGATGCGACGTGGACGACAGCATCGAATGTTATTTAAAAGAGCCAATTGACTCCAGATATTGCGCTACTGCCATGGTTTCAGACTCAGACAGTTCATGCGTCACTTGCTTCATGGCGGCACCTCTAGGTCGTTGATCGGTTTGCTGTAATACTTTGATCTGTTCGATCACATAGTTGGCATGTTGTCCCGCAAGTCGAGGAAACGTACCGTTTCCTTCGCCCGAGGTTCCATGGCAAGCCGCACATTGAACAACGCCTTTGTCTGGCAAACCATGGCGAAAAATTTCCTCGCCACGCGCCAATAAAACTGAGCTATTTCTTCGCCCAGCCATGGGGGGTTGCGCAGAAAAATATTCTGCCAATTCATCCACCTGTGGCGTCGTCAAATGTGTAAAACCCCACATATAAGTTGCACCGCGAGAGTCACTGCGATCGTGCCCTTTAAAGTCTGTGATCTGAGCCACTAAATAGGCTTTTTGCTGACCCGCTAATTTTGGGAACATGGGTGAAGCGGACTCACCAGTCATTCCATGACAGTTTGAACAAACCTGCTCGGCAAGTGTTTTCCCCGACACATTGGGATTACTGACATTGCGACTTCTTTCAATGTTGGAGCATCCGAACATCAGCACTGAAACCAGCCCCGCAAGGCTTAATCGCATGGAAGTATTCATGACTTTCATATAAATATCCTTTGCTATTTTTATAGTCGGTTCGACCTGCTCAACTTAGAAAGCAGTCCAGAGGTAGAGGTAGGTAGTGGCGTTATCACTGGCGTTGCGTCCCGCACCGTCGTAGTTTGCGCTAGCACCTGCGTATTTGGTAAACCAGCTGTACTGAATGCCAAGTCGAACGTTTTGTAGAGGCATCCAAAATAATTCAGTCGTCCACATCGATGAATCAGAAACATTAATTGCACTTAACGAAGAATATGCGGTTGCGTCGGCGCTACCAGTGACGGTTTTATATGCCAGACTACCCCCATATTTTTCACGATAGACATAACTGCCTTTAGCCATCAACGTATTGAGTGAGGCAGGACCGGCATAGGCAGTCAATGAATCGTCATTAATCAGTTCGTGAACAGATCTGAAGTTTGCCGTGAAGGTGTGCGGCGACATCAAGTATTGGTATTGCGCATCGATGCCCATGTCTTTGAAGTGCGTACTGCCAGAGCTAGTAACCGGCATGAACGTAGATCCATCATTTGGAAATGTACGAGCGGTCAACCCAAAGGCACCGACCATGACGTTCTGGGGTCCCCAGTCATGGGTGTAAGCCAACCGCCAGTAGGTCGCATTGCCATCCAGCAAAGTTAAAGCATGATCAGGATCACCGGCTTTGCTTCCGTAACTCAGAAAAGATGTAGCGCCTTTGGCCGTATGGTAGGAGGTCAATTCCGCATAAATACTCTGATTCAAAAATACATATCCACCAATGCCTGCCACTTGTTGTGCCAGCGCCCCCTCCACCAACGTTGAGGCGGGTAACGCACCGTATGCGCCATGCGTTGTACTCACATAAGGATATCCCCAGGCGGGAGAACTGTTCCAGACGTCTTGCACGGATGGATTGTTGTGCAAAGTCAGGCCCCACACCACATCATGCTTGGCATCCATCTGACGGTCTGCGTAGCGCAGATCGAAGTTATCCGCAGCAAAGTGGCCTTTCCAATTGTTGTTGGCGTCCTGTGTGTCATAGAACGCTTGTGTGTATTGCGCAAATCCACCAATGTTGTCGGTAACTTTGCCTGCTAAAAATACGCTCGCAAAATCAACAATCGATTGTCCATTAAGCGTCGAGCCATCACTGTTTTTAGTCGATGTCCTACTCGCCACAACCATGGCTGCTAACGGATTGCTGCGCTCACCTATCGTGTAGCCTGTGAGCTTGAACATCCGTCCATAAGGTGTTAATTCAGGATACTGCCCACCTGCATGACAGGCAACGCAACTTTGCCCAGTTTGGTTTGCAAACGAAGGTACAGCTTGCGCAGACTGCATACCCAGCAAACTGAGCATTGAAACGCCAATCATCAGGAGCGAAATCCGAATGCGCCTAAGCAGGCGCTCAATCGGCAGATGACTAGGACGAGGATGTGTAGGGATTGTTTTCATTTTTCACCCTTCAAACAGACTTCTAAAATCGAAGTGAGAGTTACAAAACTCTATCTATTTAAAAAACTTGCCTATTGACATGGATCAAGCAAACAGATTGATTCTGCGAATACCCTCGATCACCCCTATGGAGAAGACGCTTTCAGCAAGCGTCGTAATAAAACGAAGGCAACAACTGTGACGCACCATCGGACCTAGGTACTTTTTAAAATACTTTATGCCACCACTAGAAATTATTGAATTGCTTGAAACCAACTCGCATACACATGCGCCCTTAGTGGGCTTAAGTTCTAGTGCCGCAGAGGCAAAACTTGCAGCAGATGGGCCAAACACGTTAGAGGCTTCTAGTAAAAATTCATTCTTTAGAAGAATATTAAAAATCTTGCATGAGCCTATGTTTGTATTGTTATTGGCGGCGGCGGCCATCTACATGTCAGTGGGTGATTTAAATGAGGGGCTCACACTTGGCGTATTTGTTCTTGCAGTTCTTGGACTCACGCTTTTCCAGGAGGGGAAGTCAGAGAACTCTATTCAAGCATTGCGTGAGCTCAATAGTCACCAAGTACAAGTGGTCCGTGACGGGACCTCTAAAAAAACCTCATCGAAGAACATCGTAAAAGATGATTTAGTCATTATTTCTGAAGGCGGGCGAATCCCTGCAGATGGTGTACTCATCAAAGCTGACAACATCGAAGTTGATGAATCTCTGTTGACTGGTGAATCTATATCCGTAATCAAAAACTGTACTTCGAAAAATTTGCTGGAATGTGCAACCGTTTACTCGGGAACTTACGTCACTCGCGGACAAGGCGTATTTAAAGTTACCGCCACAGGTGCTCGTACGGAGGTTGGAAAGATTGGCAACACGCTCAACCGATTAGAGACAGAAGTCACGCCGCTTCACAGACAAACAGCACGGCTAGTCAAAATTCTTGCGAGCATTGGTTTAGGTTTGTGCACAACGATGGTGATCACGCTAGGACTGAGAACAGGCGAATGGATACCCGCCCTGCTCTCAGGTATTGCACTTGCAATGGCAATGCTTCCGGAAGAGTACCCCGTCGTGCTGGCTATATTTCCTGCCTTAGGTGCCCACCGACTAGCCAAACAAGGTGTTTTAACTCGCCACATCAACGCTATTGAGACGCTTGGCGCAACCACCATCCTTTGCACGGATAAAACGGGCACGTTGACTCAAAATCGAATGACCATTCAAGCACTGGCTGTTCAGCCTAGTGGCGAGTCATCACCATTAATTTTTAAACCAAGCAAAAGCAACGTACTGGCTGAAAACTTCCACCGAATTGTTGAACACGCCATCTTGGCAAGCTCACCCACACCTTTCGACCCGATGGAAGTCGCATTTCATGATTTTGGAGCAGCATGGCTAGGAAAGATAAATCATCTGCACAAAGAGTGGAAGCTAATTCAAACTTATCCCCTTAGCACTGAACTACGGGCTATGTCCAATGTATGGAGCGTCACCGACGATAACGGTTACGTCATATCAGCTAAAGGTGCCCCAGAAGCAGTCATGGATTTGTGTCATATGACATCTACTGAACAAGCCGTTTGGAAAAAATCAGTAGACGCCCTCGCCGCTCAAGGTTTACGAGTTCTAGCTGCGGCAGAGGGGAAATATACAGGCACCCAATGGCCAAAGTCGGCACATGATTTTGAATTTGAATGGTTAGGCCTGATTGGATTAGCAGACCCCTTGCGAGAAGAAGTTCCGAAAGCCATGGCTGAGTGTCAAACGGCAGGTATTCGCGTAATCATGATTACGGGCGATTACCCAACGACAGCACAAGTCATCGCTATGCAAGCGGGAATGCCATTGACAGAGGTAATGACAGGTGAAGATATCAACCTGCTGAATGACTCAGAGCTACAAGTCCGCCTCAAATCGGTCAACGTTTGTGCACGCATTTCGCCACATCAAAAACTACGAATCGTCGAAGCGCTTAAACGAAATGGTGAAATCGTGACGATGACAGGCGACGGAGTCAACGACGCACCCGCACTGCGATCAGCACACGTTGGGGTTTCAATGGGGCTGAGGGGAACAGATGTAGCAAGGGAAGCATCAGACTTAGTTCTCATTGACGACAACTTTGCATCCATTGTTCGCGGGATACGTACTGGAAGACGCATCTTTAGCAACTTGCAAAAATCAATGGCTTACATCTTTGCAATTCATATCCCGCTTGCACTGATTGCTCTTATGCCAGTGCTGTTTGCATTACCGCCGTTATTTCTACCACTACATATCGCCTTGCTTGAGATGGTCATCGATCCTGCCTGTTCACTTGCATTCGAAAATGAACCAGAAAGTTCTTCGTGCATGACATCCCCTCCGCGAGATACGAATGCAGCACTATTCGGAATAACTGCAATGGGGCATGCATTCGTACAAGGCATATTGGTGTTGATCAGTGCATCTATCGCATATTGGACGTCAAGAAATTTTCTTGATCATGGCAACTCCATTGAGCAAACACGCACCATGGTCATGGTTGCCTTTGTTGTTGCAAATGGTTGTTTGATTTTCATTTCAAAGTCAAATGAGCGGCTTCTATTACGACCAACTTGGCCATTAAATTGGACAGCCATCACAATTGCACTTGGAAGCATTGGCCTTGTAGTTGCATCAATCTATCTGCCATGGTTATCTTCCAATCTTAGATTTTCTCAACTGACAACGAATGCTCTTGCCGCAGCCATGGCATGTGGATCAATCGGCCTACTTGCAAATTTAATGAATGCAGCTTTGAAGCGTTATACGACTAACTGAAATTACTTTATGGTGCCCGAGACCGGAATCGAACCGGTACGCCCCTTACGGAAGCGAGAGATTTTAAGTCTCTTGTGTCTACCAATTTCACCACTCGGGCAGTGTCGTTGCGTTACATTATTTTACGTCAGCCGCCTTTGTCGCTCAGGCAAGTTGTGTGTGATTTTGAATATTTTTTAGTCTATATTGGCACAGCAAATTTTTAAGCCCTGCCTAGACCTGCGACCTGTTTTGCAACTTAAAGGAGTTTTCGATGACGCAACGCGCCACACACAATTTTTGCTGGCCAACCTGCTCAAAACAGCGCCAGCTATGAGCGCACCAAAAAGTTCACCGAGTTCAAAACCTTGGATGCGTGTGTGAAGAGCGGCGGCACGTTGCCTAAGAAGTAATTCAGCCTCTCACACAGCGCACGCCTCAAAGGCCTGCGCTGTGGCGCGCCACTTCGTCAAAAATCTTTTGGCGGATTTCGTTCTTGCGTCGCAACTGGGAACGTTTGTTGGACGGCACATCCTGTTCCGAGCGCGCCACCCATTGAATGGGTAAATTCCAATGCACTTTAGACAGCGCACCCGTGGTGCCCATTTCAGCCCACAAACCGTCGTAACTCTGCCCCACGCGCTGCGACAAACTGCGGTAACCAGAATACACATGGGCCACATCAGACACGCCCACCATGGCGACCAATTGCCAGCCTGAGGCCAAGCCTTGCAGGGCGGTCATCAAGATGTTTTGTGGGCGCGTACGCTCCATTTTTTGGGTAACGATTTTGATTTCTTGATTCAAAAACCGCTGACCTTGCATATTGCCAATGGCCATGACAAAACCGGGCTCTTTCACGCCCACCATCTCAGCGGGCAAGATGCTGAACGCTGCACGCATCACGGCTGCGCCGTTGAATTTGAGATGTAACTCAAACTCCCCCTCACGGCCCAAGCCACGACCTGGTTCTAATTCAAGGGTGATGTCGCCTTCGGGGTAACTTTGCGTGAAAAACGTGTACGCGCCACGTTTGTAAAAATCAACCACGGTCTGCGCCGTGTGGCGTGCCAACAACCACTCGAAATGCGCGAGCATGGCATTGGTTCTCGCCTCAGGGTCTAAACCGCCCCACAAATATGGGCGCATAGGACGCAACATCACAGGCAATTCGCTGTGCGTGAGTTCGGTCAAACCGTGTGTTTGAAAAAAGCGGCGAATGCGATGCAGTTGCTTCTCACACAGCCAGTAGCGCAAACGAAACTTCAAACGTCGTTTGGCCGTTTGCAACCAGCCACCCGAATTGTTGTCGGTGAGGCGGAATAACTCTTCCGAGCTTGGCGCGTCCAAGTTGCTGTGGGTCATCGGCATTGCTTCGATAGATACAAAAAAGCCCCTGCAACATGAGTTTCAGGGGCTCTTTGAAATTGGAGCGGGAAACGAGATTCGAACTCGCGACCTCAACCTTGGCAAGGTTGCGCTCTACCAACTGAGCTATTCCCGCGTGGAGTGTTTAATTCCGAAGCTATTATTCTAATTCAAATTCATTGTGATTTCAGAAGTACGATGAAGAAAATTTGAAGATTGCAATGACGCCTCATTCTCAAAGCGCAAAAACAAACGCCCAACGCGTGGCCAAACCTTGGTGGGTCACATCAGCAAGCGACGCGTTGGTATCGCCCGTGGATGCCACAGGGCTGTCATCCAACGAAGCCAACGAACGCGCGGAGACCTTCGGCCCCAACACGCTTTCTGCGCATCAAGGCCCTTCGCTGATTCGGCAATTTATCGCGCGGTTCAAAAACCCACTGGTGGTGGTGTTGTTGTTGGCCAGCTTTGTGTCCGCGCTCACGGGCGAGGTCACCAACTTTGCCATCATCAGTGGCATCGTGCTGCTCAGCGTGAGCTTGGACTTTGTGCAAGAGTTTCGCGCCAACGCCGCCGCAGACCAACTTCGACAATCGGTCTCCGTGCGCACCACCGTACTGCGCGATGGCAAGCCCATAGAAATTCCTGTGCGCGACGTGGTGCCCGGTGATGTGGCGTTGCTGAGCGCTGGCGACTTGGTTCCCGCAGACGCCTTGGTACTTGAAGCCAAAGATTTCTTCGTCAACCAATCGCTACTCACCGGCGAGGCCTACCCGGTTGAAAAACACCCGGGCGTGCTGGCCGAGACAGAAACTGACTTGCAAGATGCCAGCAATGCTGTGTTCATGGGAACGTCCGTCATTGGTGGCAGCGCACGCGTGCGGGTGGTCCACACGGGCGCACAGACAGCCATGGGGGACATTGCAGACAGCTTGCAAAAACCCACGCCAGCCACCTCGTTTGAATTGGGCGCACGTCGCTTTGGCATGCTTATCATGCGATTGACGGTGGTGCTGGTGTTGTTTGTGCTGTTGGTGAATGCGTGGTTTCACAAACCTTGGCTGGAGTCGTTTTTATTTGCCGTGGCTTTGGCCGTCGGTCTAACGCCAGAGCTGCTACCGATGGTGGTCTCGGTCACCCTTTCGCGGGGTGCCATTCGATTGGCCAAGTTGCAAATGATCGTGAAGCGCCAAACTGCGATTCAAGACTTGGGCTCCATGGACGTGCTGTGCACAGACAAAACAGGCACGCTGACCGAAGCCAAGATTCGCCTAGAACGCCATTTAGACCTCAACGGCCAAGGTAGCCCACGGGTTTTAGAGCTGGCCTACATCAATAGTTTTTTTGAGACGGGCTTGAAGAGCCCGCTGGACGAGGCCATCCTCAATCACGAAACGATTGACGTGAGCGCTTGGACAAAAATCGATGAAATTCCATTTGATTTTGAACGGCGCTGCGTGTCAGTGTTGGTCGACAACGGTCAGCAACGTTGGCTTGTTGTCAAAGGCGCGGCCGAAGACATCGCCCGTTTATGCACACACGTCGAAGTGCGCGCTGGTGATCAAGTTGATCAACACGAAGTGGATGACGCCATTTCCCAAACCATCAGCGAGCGCTACCACGCCCTAGAAAGTGATGGCTTGCGCGTTCTGGGTGTGGCGTGGCGCGAGGTGCCGCGTGACCAAGCTGCGGCTGTCGTCAACGACGAATCAGCCCTGGTGCTGGCCGGCTTCGCCGCTTTCTTAGATCCCCCCAAAGAAAGCGCCGCCCCAGCCCTTGCCAAACTGCAGCAAGCAGGCGTCGCCATCAAAGTGGTAACAGGTGACAGTGACTTGGTGACGCGTTATGTTTGCCAACAACTGAACATCGACGTGACGGGCGTGATGACTGGCAAAGAAATTGCACAGCTCGACGACCAAACCTTGCAACGACGGGTAGAAATGGCGAATCTGTTTTGCCGAGTCAACCCAGGTCAAAAGCAACGCGTGATCTTGGCGCTCAAAGCCAACGGCCATGTGGTCGGCTACATGGGTGACGGCATCAACGACGCGCCATCGCTGCATTCAGCCGATGTGGGCTTGTCGGTTGATTCAGCCGTGGACGTTGCCAAAGCAGCGGCCGACATCATCATGCTCAAACAAGATTTGAATGTCTTGCATGCAGGCGTGTTGGAGGGCCGACGCACCTTTGGCAACATCATGAAATACATCATGATGGGCACCAGCTCAAACTTTGGCAATATGTTCAGCATGGCAGGCGCGGCGCTTTTCCTGCCCTTTCTGCCCATGTTGCCCACGCAAATTTTGTTGAACAACATCCTCTACGACATTTCTGAAATTCCAATTCCTTTGGATGAAGTCGATGCCGAAGAAACCGCCAAGCCACGCGTGCTTGACTTAGATTTCATACGCAACTTCATGCTGGTCATCGGCCCCATCAGCTCGGTGTTTGACTTCTTGACCTTCTATGTGCTGCTGGAAATATTGAAAGCCGATGAGAAGTTGTTTCAAACAGGCTGGTTCGTGGAGTCGCTGTGCACGCAGGTGTTGGTGATCTTCGTGATTCGCACGCGAGGCAACCCATTTAGAAGCAGACCGCATCCGCTGCTGACCTTCACGTCCTTGGCCGTTGTCGCCATCGCGGTTGGATTACCTTTGACACCCATCGGTGCGCAATTGGGATTTGTGGCGCCGCCTGCGTATTTCTACGGCATCTTGGCTGCCATGGTGCTCACCTATTTGGGTGTGGTCGAGGTGGTGAAGCGTGTGTTTTACAAACGTGCGTTAGCGCGTTAATAGCCCAAAGCCTTGGCAATTTTGTGGCGCGGCACGCTGGATTTGGGGCACTTGCCCTTGGGCAACTCAAACCAGTTGCGCACATCGTCTTCCAAGCCCACACCGTGCATGTAGTTGTAAATGGCCTTCTTCAGGCCGGTCCCTAAGGTGTTGTGATCGGTGCCCGTCGGATCGATGAAGGCGATGTCGTTCTTGGCAAAACTCACCTCGGGCAGCGGCACCACTTGCACGCCATAGTCAGCGGGGTTCTTGCCAACAGGGGAATGCACCGTGCATGCAAAACGGTGGAAAAAGCCACTTTGAATACAACCGTTTTCAAACAGTTGGCGCACGTACTCCAGCGCATCCACCGTGTCTTGCAGGGTCTGCGTGGGAAAACCATACATCAGGTAAGCGTGCACCAAAATGCCGGCCTCGGAGAATCCTTTGGTGACCTGCGCGACCTGCTCCACAGAGACGCCCTTTTTCATCAGGTTAAGCAATCGGTCTGATGCCACCTCCAAGCCTCCCGACATGGCGATGCAACCGCTCTCGGCCAGCAGTTCGGCCAACTCAGGCGTGAAGGTTTTCTCGAATCGGATATTGCCCCACCACGAGATATGCACTTTGCGGCGCAGCAGTTCTTCGGCCAGCGCCTTGAGTGCTTTGGGGGGCGCAGCTTCGTCCACAAAGTGAAAACCAGTTTGTCCGGTCTCGGCCACGATTTGCTCAATGCGGTCGACCAAGGTGGTGGCCGAGGCGGTTTCGTAGCGCGAGATGTAGTCCAAGCTCACATCGCAAAAGCTGCACTTTTTCCAGTAGCAACCATGCGCCACAGTCAGCTTGTTCCAACGGCCATCGCTCCACAAGCGGTGCATGGGGTTGAGCATGTCAAGCAGCGACAAGTAGCGGTCCAGCGGCAAACCATCCCATGTGGGGGTGCCTACTTCTTCAAATGGCACATCGGGCTCGGCCCAGTTCATCAAACGCACGTCGCCCGCATCGTTGCGCACGAAGGTACGTACCAAGCGCTGCACGCTGCGTTTGCCTTGCAAGTGTTCAAGCAAGGCGAGTAAGGGCCGCTCGCCAGCGTCTAGGCTGATGAAGTCCACATAGTCAAACACACGGGGCTCGGTCAACTCGCGCAACTCGGTGTTCACAAAGCCACCGCCCAAACCAATGCGGATGTGCGGGTGATGCGCCTTGAGGGTCTGCGCCATGCGAAACGCGGCGTACACGGCACCGGGGAAAGGCACCGACAACAGAACCAGTTGCGGCTGGTGTTTGGCAATCACCGCCAGCGTCAACGCTTGCAGCGTCTCATCCACCAACGTGGGCGTCGCAGCCAAGGCTTGTGCCAAGGGCTCAAACGTGGCTTGGCTGCCCGCCAGTTGCTCGGCGTAGCGCACAAACTCAAAGCGGCTGTCAACCGCATCGCGCAGCACATCGGCCAAGTCGTTCAAATACAAAGTGGCCAAGTGGCGGGCGCGGTCTTGTTGGCCCAAGGCACCAAAGGCCCAAGCCAGCGGATCGCCACTGCCGTCGTCGTCATACGCGTCTAAGCTAGCAAAACGCGGCCCCTCGGGCAAGAAGCCTCGACCCGCGATGCGGTGGCTCAGGGTGGCGTCGCGCCCCTGCAAAAAAGCAACCGTGGGGGCGATGGTCGATTGGTAGCGTTCGAAGAAATCTAAAAAGTAGTTCACGCACGCTGTTCGGTCAGCCTCGGGCTGAGCTAAGGCGCGTTCGCGCACTTGTGCCAAGCCCTCGGGCGTGAACAAGGCCAGCACCAGCGCCAAGGCCAAATCCTCTTGTACGGCGTCTACCCCTTGTGAACGCAAAAAGCCCGTCAAATAGGCCGTAGACGGGTAAGGCGTGTTGAGCTGCGTCATCGGCGGGATGAGGCTCAACACACGAAGGGATGAAGATGGCAGGGATGAGTCAAGCATGGTGAATCCTCATTATCGGCGCTAAAGTTTTAGCCCCTTGCGACGATAAATAGGGTTCAAGATTACGACGGTTAATGACCGCTCTCGCCACCAGCCCGAATTTTGAGGGCGCGCATGAACGTAAGTTCATCGCCGAGAGCGGTCCCCTTTTATTTACAGGCCACCTCGGCCATGCGGTAGTGCTTGATATCTTCCAAGTGAAGTGGCGTTTTAGTGAACTGCTTGGCAAACTCGGAATTGCTGCCCTGAATAAAAGCATCTTTCAATTGATGCGTGATAAAAGGGAATTTACCCGCACCATCCCGATAAAAAATACGCGCCATCAACTGAATGCTTTGCTCTTGGCAGTTGATTTCATACGTGGATTGCTCTGAAGCGTAGTTATACAAGGTGACCTTGACCACCGCTTTGGGGGTGTGAAAAGGGACTTTGGCCTCCATAGGCATATGGGTGAACGTGTGCAACACCTTCACCTTCCCTTTGTTTTCCACCGGCGTCAAGTAATACTCATCGGCGGAGCTGTTGTTGTTGGTGAAATACACCCAACCGGCCCAAGCACAGGACTGCCAAGCGACAAGAAAAAATGCGGATAAAAGTTTATACATAAGCTTCTAGGATTTTATTTGCAAATCCAACCACGCAGATACGTCACCGCCAAGGCGCAAATCATGGAAAATCAAAGCATGACTGACACGACCACACAACGCCCCGCCCTGCCCGACCACCTGTCGATCGACCCCCGCAGCCCCCACCATTTGGCCGCCGTGTTCGAACACGACATTGGCATTCGCTTCAACGACAAAGAACGCTTCGATGTCGAAGAATACTGCCTGTCTGAAGGATGGGTCAAAGTTCCCGCAGGCAAAACACTGGACCGCAAAGGCAAGCCTCTGCTCATCAAAATCAAAGGCAAAGTCGAAGCCTTCTACAAATAAGCATGAACTAAACAAGGAGTTGCGGCTTGCCAAATAACTTAAAAAATCACCGCTACAACTTGGCCACGATAGCAACGTGGGCGATGTTCAGTCGAGGTCTTGAACCAGATTTTTCGCAAGCTGTCCATCAGCAATTGGTGAATCTCAAAGCGCCTGCCAAGGAAGCAAGCGATGACATTCGCGATTTGACACAGTTGCTGTGGTGCTCCATTGACAATGATGATTCGCGTGATCTTGATCAACTCACTGCGAGCGAAATATTGCCCAATGGCGGTGTTCGAATTTATGTGGCCATTGCCGATGTGGATGCCTTGGTCAAAAAAGGCTCTGCCATCGACCTGCACGCGCGGCACAACACCACATCGGTCTACACATCGGCGCGAATTTTCCCCATGCTGCCCGAGCAGCTCAGCACCAACCTCACATCCCTCAACCCCGATGAAGTTCGATTGGCGTTGATCAATGAAATGGAATTTAAAAATGATGGGACATTGCTTCACTCTGCCATCTATCGGGGGCGCGTTTTAAATAAGGCGCAATTGGCGTACGACGCCGTCTCTGCATGGATAGAGGGTGAAGGTGAGCTGCCAGAAGCGGCACAACGCATTCACGGCATGCATGCCCAATTGCACACACAAGATGCGCTGGCACAAAAGCTACGAAAAATCCGGCATGCACAGGGCGCACTCGAGTTTGAAACATTTCAGCCACGGGCACTTTTCGAAGGTGACCGCATCAGCGATATTCGACAACAAGTTCAAAATCGCGCACGACAAATCATTGAAGAATTGATGATTGCAACCAACGGGTGTACGGCACGCTTCCTTGCAGACCATGGGATTGCGGCGTTCAGGCGCATCGTGCGTTCGCCCGAACGGTGGTTGCGCATTGTGGCGCTCGCACAGGAATATGGCGAAACACTGCCTAGCGAACCCGATGGACGAGCGCTTGAGCATTTCTTGGCGAAACAACACCAAGCGGACCCCATACGCTTCCCCGATTTATCACTGGTCATCATCAAATTGATGGGCTCGGGCGAGTACGTGGTCGAAAGACCCAACGCCCAACCGATTGGCCATTTCGGCCTTGCGGTGCAAGACTACACCCACTCCACAGCGCCGAACCGGCGTTATCCAGACCTCATCACACTGCGACTCATCAAGGCCATCTTGGCTGGCACCCACTCGCCCTACTCCAA
The DNA here is from genome assembly GCA_947377705.1 of Comamonadaceae bacterium. Next base: position 1,357 of record CANCGU010000031.1, on the reverse strand, counting down.
CGCAGAACTTGATGAATTGGCCGCGCACTGCACTGTTCAAGAAGATGCAGCCAAGAAGGTCGAGCGACAAATGCGCAAGTCCGAAGCAGCGCTGCTGCTGCACGCACGGATTGGCCAACGTTTCAATGGCGTCATCACGGGAACGGGCACACACGGCATGTGGGTCAGGATTTTTGAGCCTCCAGCGGAGGGACGCCTGTCGGGCGAACTGCCAGAACTCAAAGTAGGTCAACTGGTCCGCGTGCGGCTTGTCTCAACGTCTGTGGAACGCGGCTTCATTGACTTTGTCCTCGCCCACTCAGTCACTGAAACATGAAAGACAAAAATTGAGGCGCTGCCCCTAGGCGAGTTTCTTCAAAGATCGACCATCAGCACCGCTGTTTTGCTGCGCGAGCAGCAAGGTGTGAATTGGTCATTCGCGTCTTGCTCCTCACCCGTGAGGTACATGTCGCGGTGGTCGGGTATGCCGCCCACCACCCGCGTCAAGCACGTGCCGCAAACACCTTGACCGCATGACATGGGCACGGCAATGCCTGCGGCCTCAAGCACCTGCAAGGCCGTCTGGTCTGCGGCCACTTGCAAACTTTTGCCAGACTTCACCAACTCAAGGGTGAACACGCCATCGCTGCCCACGGGGGTTTCAATGCCAACGCTCATGCTGTTACTCCATTTGTTGTTTGTGCGTGTTCTTGTGCCAACAGACGTTCAATCACGCGGCGTGATTGAACGCCGCCGGCGTCGATGTTGAGCATCAACAAAGCTCGGTCAGGATGGGCAAGCAAGTTGCGTTGCTGGCTCTCCAACATGTCCAAGTCTTCGGAGAAAATTTTGCCTTGCCCTTCACGAATGGACGCCGTGAGTTCAACGCTATTCGGTTGAAACTTACGGGCCATGCCCCAGAAATAAAGAATCGACGTTTCGGTTTCGGGCGTGATGAAATCGACCACCACGCTACCCGCCTTGCAGTCATCGGGCGCATCGTAGCCACCTTTACCCGCATGAGCGACACCCACTTCAATCATGACGTGGCTGGGTGGTGTGAAGTGGCAAATTTGCCAGCGGTCCACCGGCACATCGTCGGCTAAATTGTTGCTGCGCAAAGCCATTTGCCAAAACGGTGGCGCAGAAATATTGCTCATGAAGCGGCTGGTGATGACGTGGTCACCCTCTACCTTGGTGGTGCAAGGCACTTCGTCAATTTCTTTTTGGCCGATGCTGGTGGCGTGCACATAGGTCTCGTGCGTCAAGTCCATCAAGTTATCGATCATCAACTGGTAATTGCACTTGATGTGATACAGCCCACCGCCATACGCCCATGCGGGGTTGTCGAAGAACTCAAACACAGGCATCGTCGCTT
>CANCGU010000030.1 GCA_947377705.1 Comamonadaceae bacterium | reverse complement strand
TCGAACCGATCAAGACTGAATACCCGTCGGCTAAAGCTGATCGTGTGGCTTCTACCCCAATAGCACCCGCTGCCCCTGCGCGGTTGTCGATGAAGAGTGGCTGGCCGATGAGCTTAGATACTTCATTCATCACCAACCGACCTATGGTGTCAACCGAGCTGCCAGGTGAGTTTGGAATGATTGTCTTGATCGGTCGATCGGGGTAGTTTCTTTGCGCGAATAGGGCTGAACTAAACGAGCTGCCCAAGCTGCATATTAATAAATCTCGGCGTGAAAATAAGCAAAGATTATTTTGTGTCATTTTGTGCAAGTGTATTTGCAGTAATGTTCGCCCAAATCATTCCAAACATCTTGTCGGGCAAGTTGGCCAGCGACAACTTCAAAGCGATCGATGAAACGGATGTTGTCAAAGGCTGTGCCGTTGGGCCAAACACCGTTCAAGTTTCCAGCGCAATAGACCACTGTGCGGTCGCCTTGCCACGACTCGTCAAAGTGCGTAAAGGTTTTTTCGACGCGTTGGTAACGGGTTATTGCCCAAGCCACGAGTTCTTCGAGGCGATGGAAGGTTTGTCCACCTGGAAACACCATTTGAAAGTTGGCATGCAAGTGAGTCTGGGCTTGCGCTAAGTCGCGCGCGTGCATCGCGACTAGAAAGCTTTTCACCACTTCGGTGGCGCTACTAAGTGCGACATTGCCTTGGTCAAAAAATCGACCGTCGCGTCGGTAGGCAACCACCTCCTGAATGAAAGTCGTGGTACCTGCCTCTGGGGCTGGTATGACCGATCGCACCGCTTTAGATACATGGTCGACCAAGCGCTGCTGAGCTTCTTGCTCATAGCCTCTGAGTAGGGTGATTTGTGTAACGGGCACGGCTGTAGATCTTTCTTATCGTTCGTGTACTAGCGAGAGCGGCTAGGGGGCCGTGCTCATTTACCTGAGGTTAAAAGCCTAACTTTGTCCAAGCTTCTTTCTTTGTGAGCTTGCGCGCAGCAGCAATCGCTGGAAGTTGACTAGCGCGTGGGCGCGATTTTTCAGATTCCCAGTGATAAACGGATTGTGCGGAGACGCCAATTAACTTACCCATTTGTTCTGCAGATAAATCTAGCTTCTTACGCAGGGTGGCAAACCCACCAGCGCGAAAGCGAAGGGCGGTCGCAGGTTCTTTTTCAACTTTGAGTACAGGCTTGGATTGTGCTTTGCTTAACTTTTTCACAACAGCTTCAACAGCTGTAATGTGGCGCTTAAGAGCTGCAATGTCTGAACGGTACTGAGTCGAAGATTTCTTCAACTGTTGAATTTCTGATCGCGCTTCCTTTTTAGCGATACGAGCAATTTCAGATTTCAGTTGATTGGCAAAGGTAGTCATAAAAGTTGGATAGATGAAATGAACGAATTAAACCGCTTTAGGTGCTGGTTTGCAATCACCGCACATAAACATACTTTGATTCAGCTGACGTTTAAAGGTCCCAAGCCCTTTAGGTTTGTGAAGTCCACACTTATAGCAACTCATTGTTGGCTATCTTTGTTGTTTCTTCTCTACTCATGTGCTAATTGTCGCCGCTGTATCTCGAAGTAAAACTAAACTAGAGAGCAATGAATATGGCAACTGTTTTCGACGTAAAAAAACCTGAATCCTGTCAAAGTTGTGGTTTCACAATCAAAGATGGGCGACTGCTTCGGTGTGGCTTCGACTATTTTCAAATTCCAGCGCCAGAGCGTCGTACACCTAAGCTGACTAGCTTTCAAGTGGTTGCTCCGGATCATGCCTGCCCTCGGTGGCGTGGAACCGGGGCTTCTGTTTTGAAGGCTTTGGTTGAGCCTGTTCCAGTTAAAACTGCTGAGACTGTTTACTACTTGCCCGGTCATGGAGGTCTCATTAGCACCGGCTTAGGGCAAGCGCTGCTTGACCGTGGATACGACGTTACCGGACGTGAGACAGTAGGAGAGTTCAAGTCACTTGGATTTCAGACCCAAGTTCAAACCGTAGCGTCAGATTTGCGAGAGTATTTCTGGCGAGAGAATGCGCGTGTCATCGCTAACTCCTTCGGGGCATACCTGTTTCTTCATGCGCAAGCACTGATTGGGGAGCCTTACATCGGTAAAGTTGTCTTGCTTTCACCAATAGTTGGTGAGTTTGCGAACGATGATGAGGCTCGCCCTATGAACTTCATTCCACCCTACGCTGAGAAATTACTAGAGCTTGCAAGTACAGGAAAGTTTCCAGTTCCTTTGAATTGCGAGATTCATACAGGATCTGAGGATTGGCAGAGCTGCGCAAATTCCAAAGCATTTGGCGCGATGGTCGGGATCAAGGTTCATGTAGTTGAAGGGGCAGGGCACATGCTTCCAAAAGAGTATGTGAGCAACTTGCTCAATCAGTGGGGTTAACCAATGAACATCAATTCAGATTTCAAGTTGAAGGCAGTTATCCATACTCACGACATGGATTGGGTTGAATCTCCGGTTCAGGGTGTTGAGAGAAAGCTACTTGATCGTATTGGCGACGAAGTCGCTCGTGCAACCTCAATCGTTAAGTACAGCCCTAATTCAGTTTTTACGGAGCACATGCACGGTGGCGGGGAAGAAATCTTGGTTTTAGAAGGTACGTTTTCTGATGAGCATGGGGACTACCCAGCAGGAACTTACTTAAGAAATCCTCCCCAGAGTTCTCATTCGCCATTCTCAAAGGACGGTTGTACTTTGTTTGTCAAACTAAGACAGTTTCATCCTCAAGATGATTCCACGGTTCAAATTGATACGGCACGCGCATCTTGGTATCAGGGCCTGGTGCCGGGTCTTTCTGTGATGCCGCTACATGATTTCGATGCCGTTGGGACTGCTTTGGTGAATTGGGCGCCAAACACTGTGTTCAATCCGCATGTGCATCCAGGAGGCGAAGAGATATTCGTGCTCAAGGGCGTATTTCATGATGAGCACGGCTCATACCCTGAAGGAACTTGGATTCGTAGTCCTCGCTACAGCAGGCATGCGCCTTTCACAAAAGACGAGGGCGCTTTGATTTATGTGAAAACTGGGCACATGAATTACCCACTTCAAGATTGACCCCAACAGAACAAGCCATAAAAGGACATCAAAACACGCTTGGCATCAACTTGAAAAAACGCCCATTTTTTTGCTATACTATGCGTCTCTGCAAAACACAACAGTGTTACGCACACCGAATATTCCTCGATAGCTCAGTCGGTAGAGCGCCGGACTGTTAATCCGTAGGTCCCTGGTTCGAGCCCAGGTCGAGGAGCCAAATAGGCTAATGAAATCAAGGGGTTACGTGAAAACGTAGCCCCTTTTTCTTTGTGCCACTACCTATGAAATATGCAATGCGGCTCGCTACCATGTGTTGAAGATTTGGTAGTCCTTGATTTTTCACAGACAAAAAACACCGACGGCCTGCTATCGCTGCATAGCAGTCGGCCCGTCAACTTATCTGGACTGTTTAAATGCTTCTTTGATCGTCACAAAAGAGTCTTGTCGCGGCCTTTGAGTCCCAGCATTTGACGCGCTTCGGCTGGTGTGGCGATCTCCATGCCAAGACGTGTCAGGACATCGCGGATCAGGGCGACCTGCTCGGCATTTGACGTCGCCAACTTGCCTTGGCTAATGGTCAACGAATCTTCCAAACCCACGCGCACATGACCACCCAACAATGCAGCCTGTGTGATGAGTGGCATCTGATGCCTGCCGGCACCAAGTACCGACCACTGATAGCTATCACCAAATAGCTTGTCAGCAATCCGCTTCATGTGAACCAGGTTTTCAGGGTCTGGACCAATTCCACCAAGAATTCCCAGTACAAACTGCAAGAAGATAGGGCCCTTAACCAGGCCACGATCGACGAAGTGCTTCAAGTTATAGAGGTGTCCAACGTCATAACACTCAAATTCAAACCGAGTTCCATGCGCACGTCCCAGAAGCTCAAAGACGTCCTCAATGTCCCCAAAAGTATTTCTGAAAATGTTGCGGCGCGTCCCCTCGATGTAGTCGTATTCCCAGTCGTACTTGAAAGTCTTCAGCTTTTCGAGCACAGGATAGATCGCAAAGTTGATGGAGCCCATGTTGCAAGATGCCATCTCTGCCGAAATATCAATGGCAGCTGCCAAGCGCTGATCCAGCGTCATCGTGATCGATCCACCTGTGGTGATGTTGATCACTGCGTCAGTAGCTGCGTGGATCTTTGTCAAAAACTGGCGGTAAATGGCGGGATCGAATGCGGGGCGGCCATCTTCTGGATTGCGCGCGTGCAAATGCAAGATGGATGCGCCGGCCTTCGCTGCTGCAATCGCTTCGCGAGCGATCTCATCAGGGGTAATGGGCAAATACGGCGACATGCTCGGCGTGTGAATCGAGCCGGTCACGGCGCAGGTGATGATGACTTTTCTCATGTCGTAGATCTTTCGTATTTAATGGGGTTCCCGTTGCCAGCACATCGCCAGGCTCCAAAGTCATCAATCGACAGGTGTGCCGAGTGCTCATCCATTCTGATAAGTCCCTAAAACTAGGTTAGCGCAGTCCAACCTATTCAGAGTGTCGGCCACGGCCTACTTCGCCTCTGCTTCAAGGCGAGCCGTCACCAAACGGCGCGCCCGCATCATGCCGGCATCGGTACGAATCATCACCAGGGGGTCAGGCCGGCGATTAAGTGATTTTTGCTGCGCTTCGACTACCACTTTGTCTTCCCCGAAAGTTACCTCTAGGTTTGCAAACAGGCGGTCTTTGCTGCTAGGAGCGCCGGGCTGACGTTTGTTGGCGCCTGACCAGAAGTAGTGGGTGCTCGTTTCAGTTTCGGGGGTCATGGTGTTTAAGCCCATGAAGGCAAAACCGCCATCACGCCGGCCCTCGCGTGCACCTGTTCCGGTATCCACCGCTCCGGTGTGGATGCGCACGGTGGATGGTGGGAAAAAATCGATCTCCATCCAGCGGTCCACTCGCTCAGTGTTGAACTTGCAGACGGCGGTGTAGGTGGGTGGTGGCACGGAGTTGAGCATCCAGCGTTCAACGCGCACGCCCTGCTCGTTGGCGCTTACCTGGGTGTCTGCATCTGAATGTGCCTGTGGTGTGCCGCCAATCGTACGGCTGTGTACGTAACCCACATGTGTCAGGTCCATCAGATTGTCGGTAATGAGCTGGTAGTTGGCTGCAACCAGGTAGCAGTCCTTAACCCATTCCCATGCCTCGTCATCGTGCCAAGTATGGCGGGGTATGAGTGACGCATCAGCACGGTCTTCGTCGCCCATCCAGATCCAGATCAGATGGTCCTGCTCGATCACTTGATAGCTGCGCACACGGGCGCTGGGCGGTATGCTCTCTTGGCCCGGCACCTTCACGCAGGCACCTTGGGCGTTGAAGGTCAGGCCGTGGTAGCCGCATTCAATTTGCTCACCGCGCACGCATCCGTGCGACAGAGGCATGGCCCGATGGCAACAGCGGTCTTCCAGCGCGACGATCTGGCCCTCCTCGGTGCGGTACATGACGACCGGCTCCCCGAGCAGGGTGCGAGAAAGAATGCCTCCAGTGGCTATTTCGTCGGCCCAGGCTCCGACGTACCAACTCTGATGAACGAACATAATGCGCTCCTTAAATTAAATGAGGACTGAGGGTGACAGGCTACGTGGCCTTCATTTCGCGGCGGGCGGCCCGCGCACGCTCTCTGCTTCGAGCTACAGCAATTGGCAGAGGAACTGCTGCGGCTGTTGGCCGCAGTCGCTCATGGGGCTGACTCCTGCTGGCTTGTCCAGCCTTCGTGCACGGCCCCATCCAGGCCGCCAGGGTGGGAGCCGATGCAAGCGGTTTCCATTTCATAACTCTTGGAGTACTACTTACAGCAGAGGTTGTGCGCCAATGTCTTTGAGGGCTTTTTCCCAGCGCTGGCGCTCTTGCTCCAAGAAGGTGGCGAACTGTGCCGAGCTCATGGCGCGAGGGTACAAACCAAAGCCGTCCAGCCGCTCAATGATGTCGGGCTGGGTCAGAACAGTGGCCAGGTCGCGGTGGACCTTCTCAATAACTGCGGTAGGCACCCCGGTGGGCGCGACCACGCCAAACCAGCCGTTGATGACCATGGTTGGATAGGTCTCGGCCACGGTGGGCAGCTGCGGGCGGGCCGACAAGCGCGAATCGCTGAACACTGCAATGGCTTTCAGGCGTCCGCCTTTGATCATGGCGTCCAGCGGCGGAATGCCGTCGATGACGAGCTGCGTGTCACCGTTGACCACCGCCGAAACGCTCTGCCCGCTGGTGCTGAAAGGCACCGTGTGCATGGGTACGCCCGTGGCCCTGCCCAGCATGTCGGCTGTCAGGTGCGGCACGGAGTACTGCCAGGTCGTTGACACAGAGAACTTGGAGGGGTCCTTGCGTGCGGCGGCCATTAGGTCGGCCACCGAGTTGATGGGGCTGTTGGCAGCCACCGCCATCATCATGGGGCCGATGGCGAGCAAGGACACCGCCGTGAAGTCTTTGGCAATGTCCACTTGAGAGGGCCGGTACATGTACTGCGTGGTAGTGAGCGCCGAGGCCGGCGCCAGCACCAGGGTGTAGCCATCGCGCTCGGCGTTGCGTGCGGCGATGAGGCCAGGCAAGCCACCTGCGCCCGGCTTGTTGTCCACCACCACCGATTGGCCCCAGATCCTGGACAGCTTTTCGCCCACGAGGCGGGCGGCAATGTCAGGGGCGGTCCCGGCGGGGGCTGGCACGATGAATTTCACCGGTTTGCTCGGCCAGTTGGCGGGGCTTTGCCCCCACGCGCTGCAGGCCATAGCTAAGCCAACGGCCAAGCTGATGAGGTTGCGTCTGTTTGTGGTCATGCGCTGTCTCCTGTCGTCGGTTTGGCGCCCGCAATCAGGACACGGGAATTGTTTTTGCGATCAATCATGGTGCTGTTGTCTCCTGCTGTTGTCATGTAAGGCTGTGATTCGTCTTCTATTGACAACCGGATGCTAAGTAGGCATCGGCGATACCACAAGATAAGAAAAATTAGTGTGCGATGCTAAAATCACATCACACTCATTTCCGCAAAGTATTGCTATTGTTCGCTGCCAATTGACTGATTTATCCATAACTGGTGATACAGCGCACGCCACGCTTGATGTCGCTTTAGGCTGAACTCAGACATTCTTGGTCTATGACTTTAAATACTCAAAACTCAATAAGGTTGCACATGAAATGGCTCAGTCATCCCACCCGATTTATCTTCTTTACGGGCAAGGGCGGCGTAGGTAAGACATCGATCTCCAGTGCAACTGCCATCGCGCTTGCTGACGCTGGCAAGCGGGTTTTGCTCGTAAGCACAGATGCAGCCTCCAACTTGGATGAGATGCTGAACGTTAAGTTGAGCAATCACCCAGTCGCCGTACCTAGCATCAAAGGACTTGAGCTCATCAACATTGATCCAGATGACGCGGCACAAGCATATCGACAGCGCGTCATCGACCAAATGGGGAGTGCGGCCACCCAAGAGGAAAAAGGCACGGTGAGGGAGCAGTTATCAGGAGCTTGCACAACAGAGATTGCTTCGTTTGATGAGTTTTCCAGTTTGCTTGCAGATGAGAACAGTCAATATGACCACATCGTGTTTGATACAGCCCCTAGCGGTCACACCTTGCGCTTACTGAGCTTGCCAAAGGCTTGGAGCGGTTTTCTAGCTAACAACGACAAGGGGGCGTCGTGCTTAGGTCCTCATTCGGGCCTGAAGATGCAAGAGGCTCGCTTTAACCAAGCCTTTGCAGCACTAAGTAACCCAGGACTGACTTCCGTTGTTTTAGTGACTCGACCAGAAACTGGCGCATTAACTGAAGCCGCAAGAACCAGCGATGAACTCAAGGCACTGGGTTTATCCAATCAACGGTTAATCATCAATGGCGTGTTCCATACAAGTCTGTCCGATGACCCAGTTGCTCGCGCTGTTGAAAGGCAAGGCCTCAATGCCTTAGCTAACATTCCAGAGAAACTAAAAGTATTGCCACAAGATATTGTTCCACTCCGCGCAGTAGATAACGTTGGTCTAACTGCATTGAGAGCACTCTTGTCAGAGGCCCCCTCGCAAGTAGGCACCATAACAGCGCCCACTGAACCCATAACTGCAAAGCAATTCGGTTTGCTTATCGACGATTTATCTAAGCAAGATCATGGGTTAATCATGGTCATGGGAAAAGGCGGCGTGGGCAAAACAACCATTGCCGCCGCATTGGCGCTGGGGTTGATTGAAAAAGGAAAAACCGTTCATCTCAGCACAACAGACCCTGCTGCACATGTCGCTGAAACATTGAGAGAGCAAGTCAGCGGTTTGCAAGTTAGTCGCATTGACCCCAAGGTTGAAACACAGAAGTACATTGAGAAAATCATGGCAGCCAAGGGTGCTGCATTAAATGACGATGAAAAGGCACTTTTGCTGGAGGACCTCCAATCACCTTGCACTGAAGAGGTTGCTGTATTCCATGCTTTCTCGCATATCGTTGCCCAAGCGCGAAGTGGTTTTGTTGTTTTGGATACCGCACCGACAGGTCACTCCTTGTTATTGATGGATGCCGCAGGCGCGTACCACCGTCAAATGACGAGTTCGTTTGAGAAACAGACGGGCACTTCCGTGAATGTGGTGACACCGCTGATGCGGCTGCAAGACCCAGACTACACAAAAATCATATTGGTAGCATTGCCAGAAGTAACGCCGGTCTCACAAGCATCCGCTTTACAAGACGATCTTCGAAGAGCAAACATCGAGCCTTATGCTTGGGTTCTGAATCGCTCTCTATTGGCGGCGAAAACGAAAGATCCACTGCTTGTGGCACGTTTACAGGGGGAGGTTAAACAGATCAGGCGCATCAACGATGGACTTTCGGAAAACTTGTTTGCCATTCCATTCCAATCCGAGCCACCTGTTGGCGTACATGCTTTGCATGAGCTCTTGACGCGATAATTTTCAAACTCTCAAAGTTTGGTGCGGTTGGAAGTCAAGCCCCCTTGCTTTGGTTCCATTGAATGACGCTGGCCCTATGGCGTTCAATAAGTCTGTCTCGTGTAGAGCCTGGTGAAATGATTTCTGATGTCAAAGATTTTCCCAGTAAACACCTTAAGCCGTTTAAATATGCTCTTGATTGCACCAGTTCGGAGTATTCGCGCAGAGTTTACGCAGTAACCGCGTCAGTTCAGTGCTTTCTTTGACCGTAAGTGCCGACATCATTGCCCGCTCACGCTCCTGTAAGCCAGGCATAAAACGTTGATGCACGCGCTGGCCTTGAGCGGTAATGTAAAGGAGCAAGCGCCTCTGATCATTGATATCTGGTACGCGCCGGACCAAGCCCTTTTTTTCCAAAGTAGTGACGGCCCTGCTGATATTGTTCTTGAGGTGACCAGAGAAGTCACAGATTTCAGATGCGGTAATACCATCTCTGTAAAAGAGAAAAATCAGTGTCAGGATTTCTGGGCGTGTCAGGCCCAGCTTTGACTCTATCGACCTGAATGATGGTTCTCTGTATGAGTTGACTAAATAGCCAAACTTGTAGGCAAATGGAATAGAGACTCCGTCAAGAATCTCACTGATAGGCTGGGGTGACTCTATCCCTGTTCGAGACTTGTCATTCATAAAGTGGCACCAAAAATATGTTTCGGAAGGTCTTTCTAGTTTAAGTTAATGATTCAGCGATCAAGCATTCCATCGAGGGATAACCCTGTTCGGGATATATGTTCCACATAGTACTATTAATGTTCCATTAAGAACCAATATGCCTCCTTAGGCGGCGCCAAAAGATACCATTAAATGGATACAGCAGGCCTTTATAAAGCGAACAGCACTTCGGATTTTGAACTGCTTGAGTTCATCGATGAGAATGCTAAAAATCCGATTTTTGTCCGGTGTATTAAACCGATCAACGGCGATAGCAATCGAATACCAGTAGTCATGCTGCACGGTGGATTCCATTCTGGAGCTGCGTATCTTCAAAGTCCTGATGGGCGGCTGGGTTGGGCGTACAGGTTCGCGGAACGAGGACATTGCGTGTATGTGCCCGATTGGCCTGCACATGGCAAGTCTCCTGGTATTGAAAACATTGCTGACCTAGGAACTGAAGACATTGCTTGCGCCATAGCCGGATTGCTTAAAACTACGGGGCAAGCTATTTTGTTGGCGCATTCTGCTTCTGGCCCTATCGCCTGGTGGCTCGCCGAGCACTGTGTAGAGAATGTGGCCGCAATCATCGGTATTGCGCCTGGTTCTCCTGCCAATCTACTGCCCATATTGCCGGACGATCCAAAGGCCATTTCATTACTACAGCACGATCCGAGTGCAGGTTTTCCCGTCTACAGCAAGCCAGGAGAGGCAGTAAAAGTGGATGCCGCTTTCATCCAAGCTTTTTGGGCGAACAGTCCACTCTTTCCAATCGAAAACTTTCAGGAATATGCCCGAACTGTCGTTCCTGAAAGTCCCAGACTCCTGAATGAGCGCTTCAACATCGGGGGTAAGGGCCTGCATCTTTCTTCTGCGCATCAAGTGGGAAAACTGCCGGTTCTCATTCTCACTGGCGAACTTGACTTGCGCCATCCGAAGCAAACAGACGAAGCGTTGGCACGTTACCTCGGTGCCGATTACGTCTGGCTACCTGATGTCGGTATCAAAGGCAATGGTCACATGCTGATGCTGGAAAAAAACAGCGATGCCATCGCCGGGGTTCTGACTCGATGGCTGCAAACCAAGGGCTATTAAAAGCCGATAAATCCCACTCACTTTCTCATCCACACCCCCAACTCAACCTGAAGGAGTTATGTCATGAATAAAGATTTCAATCGCAGAACCATGCTGGCCCGCATGGGCCTCACGCTCGGTAGCCTAGCGCCAATGGGAATATGGGCGCAGACAACTGGATTTCCAACTGGCCCTATCAGGATCATCATGCCATGGGCTGCCGGAGGCGGGGGGGATGTTCTGGTGCGAGCTATGACTTCTGCAATTTCACAGCGCCTTGGACAACCCGTCATAGTTGACAACCGGCCGGGTGCCATTGGAACGATCGGTAGCCTCGCTGCCGCGAGAAGCCCAGCGGATGGGCTGACGCTCGTCTATGGCACGGCAGATTCGCACTCCATCGCCCCGCACATATTGAAGTCATCGCCATACGATTCGAAGAAGGATTTTGTAGCAGTGGCCCCAATTGGCTTTACACCGTTGACGCTGATTGTTCATGCCTCTCATCCTGCTAAGACATTCGAGCAATATCTGCAGATGGCAAGGCAGGCTAAGGAACCTCTGACCTACGGATCATGGGGGCAGGGCAGCTCGGGTCAGATCACGATGGAAGCGCTTAAGCAAAAAACCAAGATTGACCTGCTGCACATTCCATATAACGGCACTGCACCCCTGATGCAGGCTCAATTATCCAACCAAGTCAGCTCTGCAATCGTGCCTGTGCTGGTAGCAGATCAGCATGTCAAGGCAGGCTCCGTGCGCATGCTAGCTGTGACGGCACGCGAGCGACTGGCCGCATTTCCCGATGTGCCAATCATGAAAGAAATGGGCGTTGAAATCGACATGGGTCCATGGCTAGGATTTCTCGCGCCTGCAGGGACCCCCTCTGCGGTTGTAGACAAACTGAATACGGCCATTACCGCCTCAATTGCAGAACCTCAAGTCGCAGAGGTTATGAAAAAAATGACGATGGTGATAGACAAAATGAGTCCTGCGGATTATCAAAAATTTACGAACAGCGAATACGAGCGCTGGGGTAGCTACATTCGCACGGCCAAGATTACGATGGACTAGTAACCAGTGCGGTGACGACATTACTAGTGCTCTGGATGGTTCGACTCCCAGAGGTAAAGCGATCCTGAGTGATCGCTCAGCTCTTTGTCAGAGACGAAATTGAACTGTTGCGCGAATCGTGCGAGGCGCCCCTGGATAGAGGAAGTATTGCCCGTATTGCTTGGGAGATTCGCGCCAATAGTGTTTGTTGGCAAGGTTGTTAACAGCCAGTGTCCAGGTAGAGGCGACGTTGTTGACCGTGGTGTCGTAGTGTGTTGTCGCGTCTAGAGTTGTCCATGCAGGAAGCACGATTTCACCGTGTTCGGTGACGTTACGCTCGCCTTCGCGGGAAATGCGCAAGCCTGAGCGCAGTCCCGTGATGTCGGGGTGGTGGTATTGCGCCATGCCGCGCAAGATGTACTTGGGCACGTTGATCGGGTGTTGGCCATTCAGGTCGGTTTGAACCATTGCGTTTTCGCGTTTCGCATCGAGTCGCATGGCGCTCGCGTCAAGGTCCCACCGAGTGAGCTTGGTTTGTGTGCTGATCTCCAAGCCTTGGTGATGATTTTGACCATCGATTTTGCGGGTGTAAATGCAAGCGGGTGGTATGTTGTTGCATACAACTGGGGCATCGACTGTGGCAGGGCGCGTGATATCAAACCATGTGACTTGCCAAGCTGTTTGCGCGTACTGGGTTTTGAGGCCGATCTCTCGCTGTGTGCTTTTAAGCGCGGGCAAGGGTTGGCCAGCGTTGGTGTAACTCAACATGGTGTTGGGGTTATTCAGGTTTGGTACGACTTCGGTCTCTAAGCCTTGGCCATAGCTGGCATATACGGTGTAGCTGTGGGTGGGCTGGTGGCTCAGTGCCACCCAAGGTATGCTCACGCCTCGTCCCTCTTGCTTCGCCGCACTGCCATCGGTTTGTACGCTTTGGCGGTTGAGCTGGGTGTGGCGCAAGCCAAGCCAAGCCGTGGTGCGTTCGGTTAATCGCAAGCGGTCATTCAGGGCGATTTCGGTGTTGTAGTCACTGCTGTCGGTGAGTGACGCACTGTAGTAGCTGGGTGTGGAAATCAACCCGCCATTGACGTTTGTCGTACCGACTAAGTGATCGGTATAGACATATGGCATTTGGTTAATTTGACGTTGCCGCATGAGGCTGAGTTTCATGCTGTGTTCGAGCCCCCCGAGCCAAACTTGTCCGCGAAGATCGGTTTGCATCGCTTCAGTGTTGCGGCGCTCGTTCTCGCTGCGGTAGTCGTGAATCTGAAAATCCCCATTCGTACAAAACCTATCCATCGTGCCAGTGGCGCATCCCGATGCATAAATCAAGCGGTCATCGGCGCGCAGACGTTGGGTGCCGTATTGCGTGTTCCATACCCAGCCATTGTCTAGCTGACGTTTGAAGCTCACGGTGCCAGTGAGTCCATCAAAGACGCCAGGCTGCGCGTTAGGTTGACGCGTGATGTTGCGCGTGCCATCCACAGGTGCGGGCAGCGCGTGGGTGCCCGGCCCAAGCAAGCTGTAAAAGTTCACGCCAATTTGTTCATGGTGGCTCTGCTCAAACTCCCATTCCAAGCGGTTGTTGCCGTTGATGCGCCAATCCATGGCGAGAGAGACCAAGTCACGATAACCCTTGGTGTCACGAATGTAAGGGTCGAGGTCTTCGTGAGCCACGTTGAACCTGTAACCAAAATCTGCACTGTCCCCAAAACGCCCACCCAAATCAGCAGCCATCAACCGGTTGTGACCAGGTCCGTAACTGAGTGTGGCATTGCGAATGGATCTGTCTACGCTAGACGGCGCACGCTTGACCACGTAATTCACCAAGCCACCGGGAGAGCTGGTGCCAGACTGAATGCCACTGGTTCCTTTGAGCAGTTCTAAGCGCTCTTTGTTATCCATTGGAATGATGGTTTCTGCAGAAATAGGCAAGCCTTCTCGGCGGTAGTTGTGGCGGTTGTCAAGTGCAAAGCCACGCACACTGAGCTTGTCCCAATAGGCGGGTAGGTTGTAGCTGTCGCTCACCGAGGCATCTAAGCGCAAAGCATCGGTCACACGTTGCGCGCCAATATCGCGCAAGGTCGCGTTATGGACCGTGGTGACGCTGATCGGTAGCGCTTGCAAAGGCACGCCATCAAAGGTCGATACCCAAACAGGTGGCTCAGCCGTGATGGTAATTTCTGTGGGGGGTTGTTGCGCCCAAAGAGATGAGCTACTTGCCACGCAAAGCGCAACGACACTTTGTAGGCGAGAAACTGTGAAGGCTCTGAACTTGCAACGCATGAGCCAACTTTACTTGATGCAAGCGCTGTGACTGGCTTGCATGCCACGTTGCAGTGTTTTCGCTGCCGCTTCGGGGTCGTTAGCCCCCGTGATGGCACGGACCACGGCAATCGAGCCGACGCCGCTTTGCATCACCACTGGAATTCGCGCCTCATCAATGCCGCCAATGGCCACCAAGGGGCTGTGCTGCATGAGCTTGGCATAGGCATACAAACGGCCCGTGCCTTGTGGCGCGGTTTGCATGCGTTTGAGCGTGGTGGGAAACACGGCACCCAAAGCGATGTAGCTGGGGCTGACCGCATCGGCGCGCAGCATTTCGGCATAGCCGTGGGTGCTCAGGCCAAGCCTCAAACCTGCTGCGCGAATCTTGTCGATGGGGGCGTCGTCCATGTCTTCTTGGCCCAGGTGCACGCCGTAGGCGCCTTCGTCGATGGCTGCTTGCCAATGGTCGTTGATGAACAGCAGCGCACCTGTGCCTTGCACGGCTTGCACCGCCGTCCGCACTTCGCGCTGGATGGCCGCTGCATCGTCTGACTTGAAGCGCAGTTGAACCGTAGGCACGCCCGCACGCGCCATGCGGCCCACCCATGCTGCGTCGGGCAACACGGCGTACAGGCCCAAGCGCTGAGGGCAGGTGGGGAAGGCGTTGGCGCGTGGCGTGGGCGCAATGCCGAAATCCTGCGGCTGGCATGGCCAATCACCCAGCGAAAACTGGCCCGTGCGTTGCGTTTGTGCGGCCCAAGCGTGCGCCACGCACTGTGCGTCATGCTCTAAAAAACCAAGCATGCGGCAACCTTGCAGCACGCCAGCGGTTGCGGTGTTGAGTGCGGCGTCATCGGCCTGCACGGCTTGTGCGTAGGGCAAGGTGTCACCTGCCAGCATGGCTGCGTGTTGCGTGGCCAAGGCGTGGGCGATGTCTTGGGCGGTGTTCAAACTGAGGCTCATGCTTGGTGCCAAAACGGTGTGCCCAGCACGGGCGTGCTGGGCTGGGCGCTGTCTTGCGCTTGCATGGCACCCGAGCGGTAGGCCGTGCGCCCCGCGTTGACAGCATCGGCAAAAGCCTTGGCCATGCTGATGGGGTCTTGGGCCAACGCCACGGCGGTGTTGAGCAGCACGGCGTCAAAGCCCCATTCCATCACTTGGCAAGCGTGTGAGGGCAGACCTAAACCTGCGTCCACGATCATGGGCACATCCAAACGCTCGCGCAAAGTACGCAAGGCATGTGGGTTGATGGGGCCTTTGCCCGTGCCGATGGGCGCGGCCCATGGCATGACGGCTTGGCAGCCCACATCGACCAAGCGCTGGCACAACACCAAGTCATCGGTGGTGTAGGGCAGCACTTTGAAGCCAGCTTGGATCAAACGGCTGGCGGCCTCAGGCAAGTTCAGCGTGTCGGGTTGCAGGGTGTAGTCGTCGCCAATGAGTTCGAGCTTGATCCAGTCGGTCTCAAACACCTCACGCGCCATCTCGGCGGTGGTGATGGCTTCTTGCACGCTGTGGCAACCGGCGGTGTTGGGCAGCACGGGCACCTTGGCTTGGCGCAGCAGGTTCCAAAAGCTTTGCGAGGCTTCACCGCCGCTGCCGGTTTGACGACGCAACGAGGCAGTCAGCATGGCCGGTTGTGAGCGTTCAATGGCTTGCAACAGCACGCTGGGCGACGGGTAGCGTGACGTGCCCAACAGCAAACGGCTGTGAAAGGTTTCGCCGTACAGCGTGAGGGGATCGGCGTGGTGTGTGTGTGTCGTCATGGTGTGGTCATGTGGTGATTAGCCGCCGGTGATGGGCGAAATCAGTTCGATCTTGTCGTGGTTGGCCAGCGCGTGCTGATCGTATTGGCCGCGTGGCACAAATTGCAAATTCACAGCCGCCGCAAAGGGCGGCTGAATCCCGGCGAGTGCCACGGCATCGGCCAAGGTAGCGCCTTGCGGGAGGGTATGTGGTGCTTGGTTAATCAGCACTTGAATGCTTGTGTCAGACATGTTCAAACTTCAATTGGAATTGTGTGGCCAAGGTAGTGGTGTGGTGTTGCACCCATTCCACCACCACGTCGAGCATGGCGGGCGAGATCAAAAACCCATGACGGTACAGGCCGTTGATTTGCAAGGTGCGCTCGCCCAAACAGCGAATGGCGGGCAAATTGTCGGTCAAGGTGGGGCGGGCTTGGGTGGTCACCTCGAGGATGCGCGCTTCGGCAAAGCCGCTGTGCACCGTGTAGGCCGCGCTGAGCAGCTCCAGCGTGGAGCGCACGCTGGCGGGCGACAGGTCTTCGGTTTCGATCTCGGTTGCGCCAATCACAAACACATGGTCCTCTTTGGGCGCGATGTAGATGGGGTAGCGCGGGTGAATCAAGCGCGTGGGGCGTTGCAGCGTGACCTCAGGCGCGTGCAAGCGAATCACTTCGCCACGCACACCGCGCAGTTGCGGCCACGCGGTGCGTGCGCCCAAGCCGCGACAGTCGAACACCCAATCGGGTTGGCCTTTCTGGCCGGGCTGAAAGTCTTCTGGTGCCCGTGGGCTGTGCCAGTGCAGGGCGACGTTTTGCTGCTCCAAACTTTTGAGCAAGGCCGCCAGCAGTTGGCGGTTGTCGAGCTGGCCTTCGCCCGGCAGGTACAGGGCTTGCGCAAAGCGGTTCTCCAACGCGGGTTCGTGTTGCTGCAAACCTTCAGCGTTTAGGGTTTGCGCCGCAGGCAAGCTGGGCAGTTGTTGCTGCGTGCGGTGCAGCAACTGCTCAAAGCGCTTGGCCTCGGCGGCGTCTTGGCGGTGCCACAGCACCAGCGTGCCGTTTTGTTGAAAGAACACGGGTTCAGACAACGGGGCGATCAACTCGGGCCAGCGCTGGAGCGCGTGCTCGCCCATCTGCACCACGGGCAGTTCGGTGATGGCCGATTCGGCCAACGGGGCCAGCATGGCCGCCGCCACACGCGCAGCCGCCCCTTGTGCATCGGGGCCTTGGGCTTCGTACACCGTCACCTGGTGGCCGAGTTGCGCCAAGGTGTGAGCCAGCAAGCGGCCCATCAGGCCCGCGCCTAACACCACGCTGGAAATTTGTGAACTCATTGAACGAGGTCCTTTGTGATTTGCGGATAATCCCGCCCATGAACCATTCTTACCGTTACGCACGCGTGCTCACCATTGCTGGCTCTGACAGCGGCGGTGGCGCCGGCATTCAAGCTGACTTGAAAACTTTTGCGGCTTTGGGCTGCTACGGCATGAGCGCCATCACCGCCTTGACTGCACAAAACACTGTGGGCGTGCAAGGCATTCACGCCGTGCCTGCTGAGTTTTTGAAAGCGCAAATTCAGTCGGTGGTGCAAGACATCGGTGTCGACGCCGTGAAGATCGGCATGCTGCATGCGCCCGGTATTGTGGAGGTGGTGGCCTGGGCCATCGACCATTACAAGTTGACCAACGTGGTGCTCGACCCTGTGATGGTGGCCACCAGCGGTGACCGCTTGATTGCCAACGACACCGTGCAAGTGTTGGTGCGCGAGTTGTTCCCGCGCGTGAGCGTCATCACACCCAACTTGGACGAAGCTGCCTTGCTCTTGGGTCGCGACATTCCGAATGCCCAGGCCTTGGACACGGCGGCGCAGGATTTGCTCGCCATGGGCGCCAACGCTGTGTTGCTCAAAGGTGGGCACTTGGCGGGGGATGAGGTGGTGGATCTGCTGGTGCAGGCCCACGGTCCTTCGCAACGTTTGGCTTCGAAGCGCATTGCCAGCCGCAATGTGCACGGCACAGGCTGCACCTTGTCGTCGGCCATTGCTGCAAATTTGGCCTTGGGCCATTCGTTGAGCGAGGCGGTGACCTTGGCG